>CAZEFS010000064.1:0-6555 GCA_964511545.1 uncultured Opitutales bacterium | reverse complement strand
GTCCACCATAGGGTCCGAAAAGCCCTCTACATGGCCCGAAGCCTTCCATACGCTAGGATGCATGATGATGCTACTATCTAGGCCCACCATATCGTCTCTACTTTCTACCATGTCTTTCCACCAAGCATCTTTGATGTTTTTCTTCATCTGAGAGCCTAGGGGCCCATAATCAAAAAAACCGTTGCAGCCACCATAGATTTCAGACGATTGAAATATAAAACCTCGGCGTTTGCAAAGCGAGGTAATGGCCTCCATGGTACAGGAGGATGCTGTTTCAGCTGAGTTTGACATAAATCGTAAAGAAAAAGAGTGTTATTTGCCTTCGTTTTTTAAGCTACGGTGTAATTTTAGCCCTAAGTTCGCAAGAACGACGTGTCAGGCGCCTCCCTACGTTCCTAACTACGCTATCTCCCTACGCTAAAGCTTCGTTAGGCAAGGAAACTTCGGGAGACAAGTAGCTCAGAGAGCGACCTGTCAGGCGAAGCTTTTAAAGCGTAGCCTGAAGCCTGACGTGTCGGGCGTAGTTCGAAGAACGCAGCCCGAACCCAGAGACCAAAAGACAATGGTTTCTCAAGAGGTCTAATGAATAGAGGTCTTAAAGATAGGTCAAGTCTATGTATTATGATCTAGGCCTTGAGTAAGAAGTCTATTATCAAAGTGTATGGAGCTGAGTATCAGTTTTTTTGACTGGTTTTTAAAAGGAATTTTGATATCAAACTATAGGGATGCCATCCTCTGCTAATATCATCTCTCTGTTTTTAGCCCATGTTAAGGCACAGCCAGAAGCTCCTGTACTCAGAGTACCTAGCCGCTCAATGAGGGGAAAGCTCCGTTATACTAGCTATAGCTTTTCCGACCTCGATTCAAAAGTAGATGCCACTGCCCACTACCTCTTGGATCAAGGGGTAAGGCCGGGCTATCGTGTCCTTTTAATGCTAAAGCCGAGCCTAGAGTGGCTCCAGCTTGTCTTTGCATTGTTTAAAATAGGGGCTGTTCCCATCTTGCTAGACCCTGGCCTAGGCCTCAAGGCTTACCTCAAAAGCATCCGCCATTCCAAGGTAGACGTTCTCGTAGGCATAGCAAAGGGCTTAATACTCAGTCATGCATGCCCTAAAGCTTTTCCAGAGCTTCAGCAGAGAATATGGATATCGCCTGTGTTTCAAAAGACTATCCAGCCTTATCTTAAAAAAGGAACGTTTGCACTCTATCCTAGCCAGCCCGAGGATGTCGCTGCCATTGTATTTACCTCAGGCTCTACAGGGGCACCTAAGGGGGTGCGTTACCAACACCAGCACTTTAAAGCTCAAGTAGAATCTGTGCGAAATACGTATCATATAGAGCCCCGTACCATAGACCTTCCCCTCTTGGCAATTTTTATACTGTTTAATCCCGTCTTGGGCTGTGTATCTATCCTGCCAGAGGTCGATGCGAGCCAGCCCGCTCAGCTCAAGCCAGAAAGGATCGTTCAGGCCATCCTGGAAAATGGAGTTCAGACTAGTTTTGGCTCTCCGGCCCTATGGGTAAAAATAGCGGAGTATTGCATATCAAAAAAGCTGAACTTACCTACGGTAAAGCGTATCCTCATAGCAGGTACAGCACTGAGCCCAGGGCTTTTAAGAAAGTTAAGGTCTATTCTGCCCAATGGAGAAGTCCATACGCCTTATGGGGCTACGGAATGTCTTCCTATCAGTACTATAGATGGAGCAACATTATTAGAAACAGAGCCTTCGAAAGCCATCTTTGCGGGGACCTGCCTAGGAAAGCCAGTCGAGGGGGTGAAAATTGCTATCATCGCTCCTCAGGAAGGCTGTATCCGTCACTTCAAGGAGGCAAGTTTCCTGCAGACAGGGGCTGTGGGAGAGATTATCGTCCAGGGCCCGATGGTAACAGAACAGTACGACCACCTAGCCTCTGCCACTGCTTTAGCCAAGATACCGGATGAGCATGGCTTTTGGCACCGGATGGGAGACCTTGGGTATATCGACGCAGACGGCCTTCTGTGGTTTTGTGGCCGTAAAGTAGAAGCTGTAAAAACCACCCACGGCCTCTTGTATACAGAGCCTTGCGAGCGTATTTTTAGGGACGACCCTCGTATCCACCGCGTAGCCCTGATCGCCTTAGGACAAGAGGGTAAAGCCGTAGCCCTTGTGGTAGAGCCGAAAAAGGATCATTTTCCTAAGAAGGCCTCTCAGTTGCTAGTCTTTAGGCAAGACCTCCTCTCTTTGGCCAAAAGCCATCCCACCACACAGGCTATAGAAGCAGTATTTTTTGAGCCCTCTCTCCCGGTAGACGTTCGCCATAATGCCAAAATCCACAGGCTGAAACTAAGAGAGCGGTATAAAGCGGTATAAGGGTCCTGCGTAAATCTATGATTTTTTAAGAACTAGCATAGTGATTGTTTAAAAAACTAAGATAATTTGGGTCCTGTGTGCAGCCAGGATAAAGCGCAGGGAACTTAGCATTTAGGCTCAAATCATGGACATCCTCTACCATGGGATAATACTGTTTTAAAAGCTTATTGGTTTTCTCTAGATAAGCTTTGCCTTCAGGAGTTTGGTTTAACTGTGCTGTATAATGATATTTCTCCTGCTTTTTATCTAGTAGAATAGCACAATTGCAGCGGGCTTCGAGGCTAGCCTCAGGGTCATCCAATATGCGTATTAAATGATAATTACGCTGCGCTGGATTGTGAATAAAAGCAGCAGGGGCGACTTGATGATCTAGTGTTATCCCAGGGGTACCGATCAATGCCTCAAGTAATCTGTCCCGAATCTTGCCTTCTGGAAAAGTAAATATTAATATATTTCTAAGATGTGTCTCTAGTGCTTGATCCTGTGCAAGACGTTTCAAGGTTTCTTCTTTAAACTTTCTTTTCTTCAGTAGAAAAGCTAGTTTTACTTGCAACTCCTTGCTACAACTGGGTTCTTGCTTGAGTAAGCCTTCAGATAGCTGCGCTTGTTGTTTTTTGTTCACCATGTGGAGGATGCACTCGGCTCGTAAATCAGGGTCTAGTGTACTATTTTGAGCAAAAGCATGAATGGTATCAGTAAACGTATGCCTTATACAGTAGTCTTTCGAATCGAAAAGTTCCTCAAGATTCTGCCCAGGAGCAGGCTGAGGCCTTGACATTGCAAAGATGCATTTAACTTTCGATACATCATCTAATGACTCGAGGTGAGCTAGCGTAGCCAAAATTTCATTTTTGTTTATCCCCTCAGGCATTCTAAGAAACTGCTCTATAATCGCCGAAGGATAAGGAGTTGTATGGGTTATTAAACGGTAGTTGATGCTATTACTCTTTCTAATAGTAAAAGATGAGAGTCTACGCGCTCCTGTTGTTGTATGAGAGAAGGGTGCAGCAGATTGATTTAGGTTAAGTTCAAAGCAGGCTTTAGCTGTAGTCTTAGGGGCTTGTTTTATCTCTTCTTCATTTTTGAAAATAGGGGATGGGTCCTTCCCAGATGGAGAAGGGTTGCAAGGGCAAGGTGTAATCGTTTGAGAAATATCCATGATTATTGTTTTAAGGGTTTTATTGTAATATATCAGTTAATTTTGATATCATGTTATTAAATAAGGCTGTATTAAGAATATAAATCAAGCTGGTTTTTTTCCTATAGATCAGCCAGCCAGGCCCCTCATTGAATGGGGTATGTCAGCTGTTTAGGCCCTTATCTCAGGGCCCAGAAGGCCCTTTGGGGTTGACTTGTGGGGTAAAATGGTTGATAATGGTGAAAAGTGGTGTGATTTTGGTTGATTTTTGTTTCGAGACTGCTCACAGTCTACAAGTTAAAAGGCTGATAGGCTCATAGTATGAAAATTTTAGAAACAGGCGTTTATGTCGGTGAATACCAGCACCAAATGGATGAAAAGGGGCGCCTGACTATTCCTGCAAAGTGGAGGCCCGAAGATAGCAAAGCCGTCTACCTAGCCCTGCCCAATCCTATAGGCTGCATTAGTATTTATCCGCCAAAGATGCTGGCTAGGCTAGAGGCTAAGGTTGCGGAGCTGAGCCTAGGAGATGAAAAGGGGCAAAAGGTTCTGATGCGTTTATTTGCTATGGCAGACACCTTGGAGTGCGATAAACAGGGCCGTATGGTCCTGAGTGAGCCACTTCGCAAGCAAGCGGCGCTAGAAAAAGAGGCGACTTTGGTGGGGAGCTTTACGGTCTTTCATATTTGGCAGTCCAGCCGCTATACCCGCTACATGCAGCAAGCAGAAACCCAAGAAAGCGTAGGAGAACTCCTCAGCCGCCTAGGCTTATAAAGCTATAAACAATGACTATACCAGAACAGCCCTCTTTAAAAGCCTCTGTACATATGCCAGTTTTGCTAGAAGAGGTCTTGAGCTATTGTTCAAGCCCAGGCCGTTTTCTAGACTGTACGTTTGGAGGAGGAGGCCATACCCAGGCTGTCTTACAACTGCACCCCAAAAACCACGTCCTGGCCCTAGATACTGACCCTGAGGCCGCTTTGAGAGGCCTTGCTATCCAGGCTATTTATGGCCAAAGGCTAGATATACAAGATCTAAACTTTCGACACTTAAGTCAATTAGTAGAGCAAGATTTTGATGGAATAGTGTTTGACTTAGGTACCTCCTCCTTTCAATTAGACCAAGCTGAGCGTGGCTTTTCTTTTAACAAAGAAGCTAGGCCCGATATGCGCTTAAACCCAAGACAAGGCATGAGCGCGAGTGAGTTTTTAGAAAAAGCCAGAGAAGAAGACCTCGTAGAGGCCATTCGGGACTTTGGGGAAGAAAAACACTGGAAACGAGTCGTCCATGCTATCTTAGCAGCTAGGGGGAAGGGTATTTTGCAAAATACCCTCGAGCTTGCAAAACTCATCCAAAATACTCTAAGGCAGCCCCGCCACCTTCGTATTCACCCTGCTACAAAGACCTTTCAGGGTATTCGAATAGCAGTCAATCAAGAGCTGGATGCCATCCAAGAAGCCTTACCTGTAGCCTTTGATAAGCTCAAAATAGGAGGAGTGCTCATGGTCATTAGTTTTCATTCACTAGAAGATAGAATTGTAAAACGCTTTTTTAAAAAAATGGCAGGCTTGCCTGAGGATCGCTTTGATAACAGGCCTCAGGATAGCCGTAGCTGCTACGCAGAGCTTTTATCCAAAAAGGCTATAAAACCTAGCGAAGGAGAGCTCAAGCATAACCCCCGCTCCCGTTCTGCAAGGCTAAGAGTGCTACGCAAGCTAAAGCCGTATGCCTTTTAATATGCATGTCATAACACCCTTCTCAACGAAAACTTTATATTCATGATACAGAAAGCTACACTAAAACCATGGAGCCTCCTGAGCCTCAGTGTTTTGATCCTTTTTATAACAGCCTTAGGGGCCATCACCCTTGTATGGATGCGTCAGCAAACGACCCATAGTGCCTCTAGCTGTAAGCATTTAGAGATAGAATTGCACAAGCTAGAGATAAAATCTGCCTTTTTATCTTCTAAAATTGCCCAAATGCATAACCCGCAGTACTTGCTAAGCCAGGTTAAAGACGGCTTTAGGCGCCCCTCCAATGAGCAAGTCATAGGGGAGAAGCGCGTGGATCTTGTAAGGCCCACAATAGCACCTACCTTAGCCTTAAAAGCACAATCTCCACATGTCCATACAGGCTTATAGGGGACAGTACTAGAGAGTTTTTTCTGCTATGATTGACGCTTTTGCTTCTAGGGCCAGGTGGTGTAGCCTTTGTGTGATGGCCAGTATAGCCTTTGCTGTAGTAGCTTTGCGCCTTATATATTTGCATGTTTGGAATGGAGAAGCCTTGCAGGCCGTTGCAGAAAAAAATCGCTATACGTTTAGAGTTTTACACGCAAGAAGGGGTGACATACAGGATACTCATGGAAACATATTAGCCACTACCAGAGCAGTCATCACCCTTGGGATAGACCCTCAAGTCTTAAGGGATCCAGATAAAATAAAATTCCCTAGATTAGCAGACTTAGCTGGCATTCCCCTGACAGCGGTTGAAGAAGCGGCTGCCTTACAGGTAAAAGCTTCAGATAAGACAAAGCGCCCTATCCGTTGGAAGAAACTCGCAGAAGGCCTAAATGACACTACGTATGAGGCCATTTTGGCTTTGAAAATCAAGGGAGTCTACGGTAATAGAAGCTTTGAGCGCCTCTATCCAGCTGGCAAGCAAGGAGGGCATGTGTTAGGATTTATCAACAAAGAAGGCCTAGCAGTAGGGGGGGTAGAGCAATACCTAGACTTTTACCTTCGCGGGCAAGATGGATGGATAGAAACGGAGTGTGATGGGAAAAGGCAAGAGCTTGTGCAGTATAGGGAGCGTCAGGTCCCTCCCCGTGAGGGTTGTAGGGCAGAGCTTTATTTAGACCTTACGTTGCAGCACATTGTAGAAAAAAAAATAGAGGCGATCGCAGAAAAGTATAAGCCCTTATCCATAAGTATTATAGTGAGTGAGGCCTCAGGCCCGCTCTTAGCCCTAGCCAATTATCCCACTTACGACCCGAATCACTTTAGTCAGTACAGTCTAGATACCCATCGAAACCGAGCCATCACAGATGTATACGAGCCTGGGTCT
>CAZEFS010000063.1:0-6591 GCA_964511545.1 uncultured Opitutales bacterium | reverse complement strand
TTTGGCCTGGTAGCCCTAGAAGGGATAGCCTGTGGCTGCGTCCCTATCGGCTCTGCCATAGGAGGCCTAACAGAGGCTATAGGTCCCTGCGGGACGATATTCCCTAACGGCGCCGCCCAAGCCTTGTCCCAGTGCATTCAAAACCTATTAAACCACCCTGAAAAACAAGCCTCCTATAGATCCTACGCTCAGGCTCACCTTGCACAGTTTTCATCTAAAAGCGTAGTCAAGCGCTACCTGCAGGTCTTTCAATCCAAAATCGATGCTCCAAATCCCCTCCATTCTTTTTAGCCTCCCTACGGGTAGTTCTATGGAAAAACAGTCGCTGCAGGCCTTGGCTAGTTCTAGGCTTTTAGACGCCTACTATACCTCCCTAGGCTTTTCAGAGTGGGGCTTTTTTTATAAACATTGCCTCCCTGCCTCTATCAAAAAAAAGCTTTTAAATCGTACTTACACCATTTCTCCCAGTATGTTAAAGACGCATATGTTTCCGGAGGTTCTGCGCCTAGCCTGCCAATATTTTGGCCTAAAACAGTATACCCAGCATGAACGGGGCCGTTTTTCCGCAGATGCATGCTTCCAGGCCCATGATAGATGGGTTTCTCAAGATATTTTAAAAGCTAAAGGCTATTTACCAACAGCCATTTACGCTTACGAGGATAGCTGTCTGCATACTTTTAAAGCTGCCAAGCAAAGAGGGATACGCTGTATCTACGAGCTGCCTATTGCCTATTTTGAAACAGCCCAAACTATTTTAAAAGAAGAAGCCTTGCGCTATCCTGCGTGGGAGCCTACGCTCTTAGGCAATAGAGACTCTGCTAAAAAAAATCAGACCAAGGCCGAAGAACTTGCCTTGGCAGACGTCATCATATGCCCCAGCTCCTTTGTAAAACATAGCCTTCCCCAGGGCATTGTAGAAAAAACACCTATCGCACTTGTTCCCTATGGTTGTCCATTATTAAGACCTCGAAGGACTATTCCTAGCCTTTCTCAAAAGCTTCGTTTTCTCTTTGTGGGCGCTCTTGGCCAAAGGAAAGGTCTGGCAGACTTGTTAGAAGCCTTTAAGCTTCTAAACCGAAAAGATGTGGAACTTATTGCCCTGGGCCCCCTTTTGGCCCCACTAGAGTTTTACAAAAAACAGTGCCCTAGCCTGCAATGGGAAGGGCCCAGGAGCAATGCAGCTATCTTGGAGTACATGCAAAGCTGCCATGTCTTGGTCTTGCCATCTCTTGTTGAGGGGAGGGCTATCGTACAGCTAGAGGCCCTAGCCTGCGGCCTTCCCATCCTCATTACAAGCCATACCGGTGGTGAAGACTTGGTAGAAGCTTATCAAACAGGCTTGCTAGCCCCCCCCCGTTCCCCCGAAAAGCTTGCTGAGGCTATGGCCTGGTTTGCAGATAATAGACAGCTCCTTCCTGCTATGCAGGAAAAATGTATAGAAAAAGCAAAACAGTGCTCCTGGGAAAGCTTTCAGCAAAGGCTCCTCACGGCTCTAAAAGAGCATATACTTTAAGCCAAGGCCTTCTGTATCAGTTGCTCTAGCTTTACAGTATCTGTCGCAAAGACGCGTATGCCCTCTGAAAGCTTTTCTGTCGCCATGGCTTCTTCGTTTAAGAGCCAGCGAAACTGTTTTTCATCTAAAGCAAGCTTTTCCAAGTCTGCTGCTTGGGCCTTTTCTTTAGAAAGTTTGGGCTCTAAGCTGCCTGGAGTGGTTTCAAGTTCTTTCAGCAACTGTGGGCTAATCGTCAGAAGATCACACCCCGCTAGCTCAATAATTTCCTGAATATTCCTAAAGCTTGCCCCCATCACTTGGGTCTTATAGCCCCACTTTTTAAGGTAGTTATAAATACGTTTTACAGAGACTACCCCTGGATCTTCAGCCCCCCTATAGTCTTTACCCGTTTTTGCTTTATACCAGTCTAAAATGCGGCCTACAAAGGGGGAAATCAGGGTAATGCCACTTTCTGCACAAGCCACTGCCTGGCCAAGGCCAAACATGAGGGTGAGGTTGCAGTGTATGCCTTCTTTTTCTAGGATTTTCCCAGCCGCTATCCCCTCCCACGTAGCTGCTATTTTTATCAGCACTCGTTCTTTACTTATGCCTTCCTCAGCATACAAGGCGATGAGAGACCGTGCTTTTTCTACTGTGGCATTCGTATCAAAAGATAGCCGCGCATCCACTTCAGTAGAAACTCTCCCGGGGACGATCTTCAGGATCTCTTTGCCAAAAAATACTAAAAGATAGTCGCAAATCGTCTGCATATACTGAGCACTACCTTCTGCTTTGGCAGCAGAGGCTATCGCCTTTTGCAGCAAGGGCTTATAGGCTTCCATCTCTACTGCTTTGTAAATTAGAGTGGGATTCGTAGTCGCATCCTGAGGTTTAAAGCTCTGTATGCTAGTAAAGTCTCCCGTATCGGCCACAATAGTCGTATAGCGTTTGATGCTGTCTAAAAGGTGGGTGGTAGGCATAAAGAATAATGTTGAATATCTAATACAAAAAAATGCATCTTTTTGACTTGTAGTTTTATCAAAAAGAGAGCTCCTATAGTTTTATTTAAAGCCTTTCATGCTAGAGTAAAAAGGAAATTTTTGCAATGTTATTTCAATCTTTCTACAGGCGTATCCTAGATTTTTTTAACCCCCTATATGGCTTTTTTAGGTCTAAATTTAGCCCCAGCCAAGCGCTAGGCAACCGCGGCGAACGTATAGCGGAGAGTTATCTCAGAAAAAAAAGGCTAAAGGTCATCAGCCGTAATTGGCGCCACGGCCATCTAGAGCTAGACCTGGTGGCTTGGGAGGGGGAGGTTTTGGTCTTTATCGAGGTCAAAACCCGGAGCTGCCTAGAGGGAAATGGCGCTTATCATGCTGTGAATAAGAAAAAGAAAGATAACCTTCGCAGGGCCTGTACCCAGTACCTGCGTGCCCTGCCCTTCAAACCCAAACACTACCGTTTTGATGTGATTGAGGTTGGACTTATGCCAAATAATACTTATACTATACAGCATCATGTACATGTACCCTTATTTTCAAAATATTTTTTTATACCGGGCTAAAGATCTTTGTAGACCCATCATCTAAACCCTTCCTTGCTTATATTTATGCCTACTAGCCAACCCATTCATCCCTTTCTCAGCGGCCTAGGGAAAAGCCGTATGGCTCCTCCTAGCGTCGTGGTTATCTTTGGCGCCTCAGGAGACCTTACCGCACGCAAGCTTATCCCTGCTATTTATAACCTGGGAGTAGACAATCTTTTGCCTAATGTCTTTTTTCTTATAGGCTGTGGCCGGGCCCCTATGCAGGATGAGGACTTTCAAAAACTGGTCCTAGAGTCTATCAAAAGTTACTCTCGTCGCCCCCTGAATGAAGCCTTATGGAAACACCTATGCGCCTGCATTTCCTACCACCAAGTTGAGATTGAAGACACCATAGCCTACCAAGGCTTACTCAATAAAATCCAAGCCTTAGAGCAACATACTCAGCAAGAGCTCCAATCTATTTTTTACATCTCTACTCCTCCCCAGGCATTTAAGCCTATCTTGGAAAACTTAGGGAATAGTGGCCTAGCAGAACGCCACCTTTTCAGCCCCTTGGAGTCGAAAGTTATCCTCGAAAAGCCCTTTGGGAGAGATTTAGCCAGCGCCAAGGAGCTAAACGCCATTATCGCTAAGCAATTTGAAGAAAAGCAAGTCTACCGGATTGACCATTACCTAGGTAAGGAAACCGTACAAGACCTACTAGTCCAGCGCTTTACCAACGCTATTTTTGAACCCATATGGAACTACCAGTACGTAGACAATGTGCAAATCACAGTAGCCGAAGAGCTGGGCGTAGGCACTCGCGGGGGCTATTATGATAAAAGCGGTGCCCTCAGAGATATGATACAAAACCATACCATGCAGCTGCTAAGCCTGGTTGCGATGGAGCCCCCTGTCTCTTCTAGCCCAGAAGACATCCGTAACGAAAAGGTAAAGCTCCTTAAGGCTATCCAGCCCCTAAAACTAGCAGTCAATGAAAGAGATGCCATTCGTGCTCGTTATACCGAGGGCCTTATCAATGGAGTGAAGGTGCCCGGCTACCTGGACGAAGGGAACATCCCTGGGCAGTCTTTTACAGAAACCTACGCTGCCTTACGTTTTTTTATTAATAACTGGCGCTGGAAGGGGGTTCCGTTTTATATACGCTCTGGCAAGCGTATGGCCCGAAGGGTGACGGAGATCGCCATCCAGTTTAAGCGCTCTCCGGGTACTTTGTTTGAGGACCGTCATTTCACAAGAGTTCCTGCTAATAGCCTCATTATTCAAATACAACCGGATGAAGGGATGTCCTTTATACTCAATTCTAAGATTCCTGGCCTGGAAACACGTATCCAACCTGTGAAAATGCATTTTCGATACGCCACTACCTACGGCTCAAACACACCAGAGGCCTACGAACGCTTGATTATCGACTGTATTATGGGTGATGGCACTTTGTTTATACGGGGAGACGAAGCTATTAGCTCCTGGCAAATCTGTACACCCATCTTGGAATTTTGGGAAGAATGCAAGGACGCTGGCCTAGCCACTTATCCTGCAGGATCTTGGGGCCCCCTGGAGGCTGATAAATTATTGTGGGAGACGCATCACGAATGGCGCCGTATTGGCCTTTATTAAGAGCTTCATGTATTGTCTATGCACATTTTCTATGTATTCTTTATTTCATAAATTACCTGGCGAAACGGTAGCCCTAAAGGACACGCAAAGCATCCTAAAAGAGATGTGGAATATGAGCCAAGAAGGAGGCAAGTTCCTCTCTCAGCGGCCTGATTTTCGGGCTATGCAGATGAATCTGATCTTACACTTGGGAACGAAGCTTCCGGTAGAAGATGCCCTCAATTCTTTTTTCCAAGCCATTGATTTTTCTTGCCTGCATCCTTGCCGTATCCTCGTCCTCTGCCCGTGTTCTAAGGAGAATGAAAGCCTCTTACTAAAAGCTAAACTCTTCTCTCAGTGTTATATCGGCAGAGGCACAAAAAATATGTCTTGTTGCGATGCCATTATCTTAAATTATAGCGAAGATGAGAACCACTTACTAGAGCACCAAGTCTCGATTTGGCTGGATAATGACCTTCCTACCTACCACTGGGTCCAAGGGATAGAGGCCTCAAAAATAGGGAAAGAATACTTTAACTGCCTGAGTATGTGCAACAAAATCTTGTATGACTCTGCTCTTGAAGGTCTTGATTATCAAAGCCTTCAATGGCAAGAAGGCATAAAGGTAGAAGACTTTTGCTACCTACGTACCCTCCCTTTGAGACAGGCCTTAGGCTTTCACCTCAGCGGCTATAAACCACCTCTCATTACCCAAGACTTGACAGCAGTAGAGCTGCACTCCTCACCCGACCTTCAGGCAGAAGCTTCCTACTTGCTGCAGTGGTTAAAAAACTCCATCAAAGCCTGTCAAGCCTTAGCTGCGTCTTCTACAACGGTTACTTACACTAGCCAAGCCACTCTGAGGACCCCTAGCCTAAGATTGCAGTTTTCCTATACAAGAGACGCTTATTTTCGCTTTAGCTACAATAGTGAGAGCGGCCAAAGCTTGATTGAAATAAAGCTAGAAGACTCACCCAGTTCTCAACCCTTACAAATTTATAAACTAAGCCCCGAGCAAACCCTAACCCACGCCATTTTCCACTAAACTGCTTGCCAAACCATTGTTTTTTGCTCCCTAGGTCCTTCAAAAACAAACTCGCAATCCTTGTTTACGCTTCTGTACACTTCACCCTACGCTCTGTGATGCTAGGGCCTGACACGTCCAGTGGGCAAGCCGCCCTTAACTTAGACACTATCGGGCCCTTTTTGTACGAGGACCGTTTAGAGATGCTTCTTGTTTTTCTTCGATAGCTTTGAGTAAGCGATCTCGTTCTTCAGAATCTTGTACATGTGCTTCTACGACTGCTTTACGAAAGCCTGCATCCAGCTCAGTACGGGTAACAATAGCTATGATAAGATCTGTTTTTGCGTCATCCGATGCCAGTTCGTACAGCTCACGAAATGCTCCTAAATGCTTCTGGAGCTGTTCTTCTTCCACTAAAGACCAATTTTGACATAGGGTTTTTATAATGAGATCTTTTATTTGAGTATCAAGAATGCCTTCCACAAAAGTTATCGCTGCATGCATAGAGCCAAAAGCACCAATGCTCAAAATGTTGGCAATAACAACAGGATAGAATTCTTCTTGTATGCTTTGATTCATGATCAGCTGTGCAGCCCTCAGGCGATCGTAAATATTTACTTTAAGATCTTCAGCCATGGAAAGACAAATCGCATCGCGCTGGGTAGCGTCTTGGATCAGCTCCGCAGCCCTCAGGCGATAGTGGATAGGTCCTACTCTAGGACCTTGACCGATAGCACAAGGCCAAAACATTCCAGTTACTTCAGGATCTTGAGCGATGGAAAGGCAAATCGTATCGCGCTGAGTAGCGTCTTGGATCCGCTCAGCAGCCCTCAGGCGATCGGCAAGATATACTTTAGGATCTTGAGCGATGGAAAGGCAAATCGCATCACGCTGAGTAGTGTCTTGGATCAGCTCCGCAGCCCTCAGGCGAGT
>CAZEFS010000062.1:271-6614 GCA_964511545.1 uncultured Opitutales bacterium | reverse complement strand
CTATTCCTTTTTCATCTCTACACATCTTATTCACAGCTAGCTGCTTTTTTCGCATCCCTCATCTTCATGAACTATTGGGCAACGTGTGAGAAAAGAAAAATAAAAGCTTGCAAAAGGTAAAACCATCCCTAAGGTTTAGGGAGTTATTATAAATAACAACACTTGTCGCAGGGTGGAGCAGTCTGGTAGCTCGTCAGGCTCATAACCTGAAGGTCCCCGGTTCAAATCCGGGCCCTGCACCCAATAAAGAGTGTAGCTTAGTCGCCATCACTCATTCCCCCTGATTTTTCTCGTCCCTAGAGCAAACCTCTCAGGCATTGCTTTAAATTTTCTGAACTTAGAGCCTTTTCTGGATTTCCTTTGTATCCGATAGTATCGACCCACATCCAGTCTTGCCTTACACGCACTAAGCTTCTTTACTAGCTGGCCTATCTATGTTGAAAGACACTATCGTCGCCTTATCGACTCCAAGGGGGGAATCTGCCCTTGCGCTCATTCGCCTCAGTGGTCCTTTGTGTATCTATTTTAGCGAAACGCTATTTAAGCTTACCTTGCCTATCCAGCCCCGTCATACCTATCTGAATACCTATAGAAACCTAAGAGACGAAGCGGTGGATGAAGTGGTCTGGGTCTTTTATCCAGCTGGGGCTTCTTTTACGGGTGATGCCATGCTAGAACTTGCCTGCCATGGCAATCCGCTCATCATCGAAGCTATGGTAGAAGACCTCATTGCCCGGGGCTGCCGCCTCGCAGAACCAGGAGAATTCACCAAAATCGCCTTTCTCAATAACAGGATAGACCTGAGTCAAGCCGAAGCCATAGGAGACCTCATCCATGCTAAAAACGAACGCGCCTTAAGGGTCGCAAAAAAGCAGCTAGGAGGAGCTCTGTCTAAAAAAATCAGTCAGCTGATGGATCAGCTCTTAGAAGCCATCGCCCAGCTAGAAGTCTATATTGACTTTTCGGAAGAAGACCTCCCCGAGGCAAACTTTCAGCCCCTTGTGCGTACATTAGAAGGCCTTAAAGGAGAGTGCTCAGCCCTGCTGGATAGTCACCGCTACCGCAAGCCTTTAGTCAGTGGCCTACAAGTAACGCTTCTAGGAGCGCCCAATGCTGGGAAGAGTACGCTCTTTAACGCCCTTTTGGGGGCAGAACGCGCACTTGTCAGCCACGAGGCTGGCACTACCAGAGACTATATCCAAGCTCCCCTTACCATAGGCCCCTACGCTGTTTACCTAAACGATACCGCAGGCCTAAGAGAGACAGACCATCCCATAGAAAAAGCTGGCATAGCCAAAACGCTGGAAAGGGCCGAGGAGAGTGACTTTTTCTTGTGGCTGATCGATGGGTCTGCTCCCCTGCCGTATTTAGACGCTAGCTGGCTAGAGCAGCTACGACCACACCATACGCTGATTGTCAAAACCAAGGCAGACCTCCCCCCTTACGCAATAGAGGAGGATAAGAGCCTAGACGCCTACCCCTGCTTGCACCTATGCTTGCATGATAAAAAGGCTGTAGAAGGGCTGAAACACAGCCTAGAAAGGCTAATCCAAAAGAGCGAGCTCCTTCCCAGCGAAGATACCCTCATTATCAACGCCCGCCATGCCCAAGCCCTGAGGAACTGCCAAACCTACCTCGATGCCACTCTCGACCTTTTTGGAAGCAACGCACCCCTAGAGCTTAGGGTGAGCGAGCTTCGCCTCGCCCTAGACGCCCTAGGCGATATCTTGGGAAAAGTAGATAACGAAGCCATGCTGGATAAGCTCTTTTCTGCTTTTTGCATCGGTAAGTAAGCAGCCCTGCCTCCGCCCCTTTTTCTCCTGCGAAAGCTCTTAACTGCCTAGCGCCCTACGCGCTCTCACCGCCCCGCCTGGCCTGTAAAGTTGGATTAAAAACTTATGAAATATCCTATAAAAGCATAGGGTAGATTTTTTAATCAACTTAAAAAGGACTCTGTTTTAATAATTTCTAATCAAAATCTGTTATCATTCTTTTTTTTGGTAAATTTACAGTTGACTGCAGAATAAATGCGGATTAATTTCGCATACGCCTTATAGGTAAGTATTTATCTCCACAAGAGTTGAGCTAATAGTTTTAGCCTTAAGGATTTTCACACAAAACAAATATCAATGCATATAGCTAAACCATGAATGTTAACCAAAATAATCCATCCTTAAACAAAAACCCAACTGGCCTGAATAACCCAGCCCTAAACTCACCGGCGACTCCCATTACCGTAGCCGCTTCAGGCGTACAACAAGTCAGCGGAGCGCAGAACCCGTTCCCGCTAACAGTAAACGATCTAATGAGCCAAAAGCCTAAGGAACGTGTGATTACTATCCTGTCAAAGTCCCAGCAGGACGACTCTTTTTTGGACTTAGCCCAGAATAAAATTTTAGATGGGGATTCTCGCCTAGCTGCTGCAATCAAGATAGAAGATAGTGAAACACGAGACACTATTCTCACTCAATTAGTAGAAGACAAGAGCCTAAAAGATAAGCTCCGCTTGAAAGCAGCTGATAAAATCAGTCATCCTGAAAAAAAAACTAAAGCTTTCACTCAATTAACAGCAGACGAGAGCTTAAGTCAAAGATCCCGCTTAGAAGCTAAAGCATCTACAAAACTCAAACTAGAATTAGATGAACTAGTTTCACGAAGACAGGAGTTTCTAGCCAAAATAGCTCAAGAACCTACGTTGTCCGTACAGTATCGTATACAAGCTGCGGGCATGCTCGCTCCAGGGGAAAAACGTGAAGCGCTTCTAGCAGGACTCACTCAGGATCAGAATCTGGATAGGCAAGTTCAGAGCTTTAGGCCTAATGATAAGCAGAAATCGTCTGCCACATATCGTATACAAGCTGCAGAAAAGCTCGCCCCAGGGAAAAGACGTGAAGCGATTTTATCGGTATTCGCTCAGGACCAGAACTTGCAGGAGCAGGATCGTATAAACGCTGCAGATAAACTCGCTCCAGGCGAAGCTAGAGAAAACACCTTACTCGCGTTTGTACAAAAGAAGGAATGGTCTGGAACATATCGTGTACAAGCTGCAGAAAAGCTCGCTCCAGGGGAAGCTAGAGAAGAAGCTTTAGCCACTCTGGCTGAAGATCAGACATTGTTTGTATCTTATCGCATACAAGCTGCAAGCATGCTCGCTCCAGGGGAAAGACGTGAAGCGCTTTTAGAAGCATTCGCTCACGATTCGACGGTCTCATCTAATGATCGCCTGAACGCTGCCTCCCAGCTCACAGGGGAAAAACAATAACCCCCCTCTCGTATCCCATCTAGCAGGAAATATCCCCATCTCTGTTGGATAGATACACAAACACCCAAAGACCCCCAACCCATCCATCCACATAAACACACCCCTCTCCCTATAAACCCACTACACACCATGAACAGCCCTCAAACCCACCCATCCCTAAACAACAACCCACAGGGTCTCCACAACCCAGCCCTACACTCACCACCCACTCCCCCTCCCGAAGCCCCTCCAGGTGTTCAACAACTAAGCCAAGCCCCCAATCCCTTTCCGATAACGATCCAAGACTTACTCAGCCAAAAGGTCAAAAAACGCCCAAGTATCATCCTCTCCATCCCTTCTAAACCGCAGCAAGATGATGGGTTTGCTGCTTTAGCCAAAGACAAAACCCTAGACGAAGGCTCCCGCCTAGCCGCCGCAATCAAGATAGAAGACGGTCCAAAACGAGACGCTATTCTAGCTGAATTGGCCCAGGATAAAGCTCTAGACGATAATCTCCGTTTAAAAGCTGCAGATAAAATCCTCGATCTTCATCAAAAAATCGACGTGTTCTCTAGCCTAGCCCAAGACCAAAGCCTAGGCAAAACCGCCCGCCTAGAAGCCAAAGCCTTTACAGACCTTAAGATCAACTTCGACGCCCCAAAACAAAACGTAGCAGACAGCATTCCACAAGATCAGACTATAGCTGTACCGTCTCCTATCAATCCTGGAGAAAGCCTCGCCCCAGGAGCCACTCTCGAAGAAGCCCTCGCCCTCACCCAGGCTCAAAACTCAGCCCTCTCCTCCCTAAACACTCCAACCCCACCTTCCCCATGGGACGAACGCGACGACACCCTCCTCGCCTTCGCTCAAGATAGTAGCTTGGATGGGTATGATCGCATATACGCTGCAGCCAACCTGTCCCGAGGAGACAAACGGGAAAACGCCTTACTCACCTTCGCTCAAGATGCGTGGTTAGATGGCTCATATAGCTTACAAGCTGCAGGCGAGCTCACTCCAGGCCTAAGGCAAGAAGAGACTCTTCTCGCCTTAGCTCAAAATGTGCATTTGAAGGCACACTATCGCATACAAGCTGCATATAAACTCACTTCAGGCGAGGAAAGAGAAACAGCCTTACTAGAATTAGTTCAAAGTCTGAACTTGGATCTAGCACGGTGTATAACAATCTTAGAAAAGATCCCTCCCAGCGATAAAAAAGACCAGTTCTTACTCACCTTCGCTCAAAACCAAGCATTCAGCCCGCATGATCGCATATACGCCGCAGCCCACCTTTCTCAAAGCGAAAAACGAGACTCAATCCTACTTAACTTCGCTCAAAACCAAGACCTAGACACATATCATCGCATACACGCTGCAGAAAAACTGTCCTCAGGCGAACAACGAGAAAACACCTTACTCACCTTCGCTCAAGATCAGAACTTCGATATCCCCTATCGCATAAAAGCTGCCTTAAGCCTCCCTCCAGGAGATAGTCGCGAAGAGGCATTACTCAGCTGCGCTCAAGACTCACAATGGGACCTTGAGTATCGTATAAAAATTTTTGAAAAAATAGTCCCAAGCGAGAAACGAAAAACAGCCTTACTGAGATTAATTCAAAGTCCAAATTTGAATCCACCACGGTCTATGGAAGTCTTAGAAAAAATTCCTCCAAGTGATCAAAAAAACCAATGCTTCCTCCAATTCGCGCAGAATTCAGCATTAGGAATAGACTATCGCATACAATCAGCAGCTAGCCTTCCTCCAAGCGCGCAACGAGACCAAATCCTTCTTGCACTCGCTCAAGATCAGAATCTACCGCCATACTCTTGCCTCCAAGCGGCAGTCAGTCTTCCTCCAAGTGATGAAAAAGACCAATGCTTACTCCACTTACTCCAAAGCTATCGAGGCCTCATCTTAGATATATCGTGCCCCACGTACCCCAGTCACTGCCTACAAGCTATAGCCAACCTTTCTCAAAGTGAAAAGCGAGACTCAGCCTTACTCGCTTTCACTCAAGATCAAAAGTTTGGCTCAGAATATCGCATACAGGCTGCAGAAAAGCTGTCCTCAGATGAGAAACGAGACAACGCTCTTCTCGCATTGGCTCAAGATCAGAAATTGAAGCAAGAGTATCGTGTACAAGCAGCAACTAAGCTTTCTCCAGGCGAGAAAAGAAACAATTTTTTATACTCATTAGCTCAAGATGAGAAATTGAATTTAGGGTATCGCATACAAGCGGCAGCCGCTCTCTCTCCAGGTGATAGACGCGATCAAATCCTTTTTGCAATCATTCAAGATAACCATTCAGATATAGTGTATCGTATAAAAGCTGCAGTCAGTCTCTCTCCAGGAAAGAAAAGAGAAGATGCATTGATCACGTTGGCTTGGGCGTATCATCGGGAACTATCTGTAGACGCTATAAAAAATCTTCCCCCAGGCCATATACAAAACCGCATCGTATTGAGAGTTATTGAACCACGTGATTTTCCTTCTCCTTCACCAAAATATTTATCTTCACCGGCATACAGAAAGGCTCTAGACATCCTTCCTCTAGGTGATCTACGAGAGCAAACTTTACTTAGATGGTTAGACGATTATCGATCCACCAAATATGAGCGCATAGAAGCTGCAAAAGAGCTCGCGTCAGGCTATATACGAGAATACATTTTACTCACATTGGCTGATGCGCCACATTGGCATAATCGTTGGTTTCACATTCCCTACGACTGCATAGAAGCTGTAGGCAAACTCGCGCCAGGGGATACACGAGAGCATGCTTTACTCACATTCGTTCAAAGTGAGAAATGGGGTGCAGAATTCCGCCTACACGCTGCAATCATGCTCCCTCCATTGAGTAGTCAAGAACACGCTTTACTCATACTGGCTCAAGATAAGAAATTAGATAAAAAGTATCGCATACAAGCGGCACAAAAGCTCCCTACAGGCCCAATGCGAAATCAGGCGCTATCAGGATTATGCTATTATTCCGACGATGACGACAAAGATTAAATCAAACAAAACAATAATATACACTTCTTATCCAATCAGCCGATAGTATGCTGCCCCCTGCGGAGTGCATACGCCCAGTCCCCGCGCCATTCACCC
>CAZEFS010000062.1:0-261 GCA_964511545.1 uncultured Opitutales bacterium | reverse complement strand
CCTTTAACTCAAGCTTATCTCCAAGGCCTTAGCTCTTATCCTCTGCCAAATTTTAGCAATCAAAACCCTTTCTCAGCAACCACCTACCCCATTCCCACTAAAATTTCTTAAATTCATCCCCCCTTACTCTATTCCGCCCACCTCCCAAGCCGCATAAATAGCGTCCTCAGAAAAAACTTTGCATTTTAGGCTTGACTAATTGGGCCTTCCCGCTAAGGTCTACTTTCATATTTTTAATAGTCTAGCCAGGATTAAAAATTT
>CAZEFS010000061.1:0-6648 GCA_964511545.1 uncultured Opitutales bacterium | reverse complement strand
ACTGGTCTCCCGCGGTTTCAAGGTAGGGAGATAGCGTAGTTAGGAACGTAGGGAGGCGCCTGACACGTTGGGTAGCACCCCCCTCCCCCCCTGATAATCTGAACTAAGGTTTACAAACCTCAGATTATAATGGTCTTTTATTATCAAAAATGGGTTAAAGAAGGGTAAATTAGGTCTTCCTTCTTCAAAAAAGAAGAAATCCTCTACTTACCCTCCCCCCCCCTACGCCAAGGCTTCGGGCGACAAGCTGAGCTTTTTATCTCCCGTAGCTTCAACGTAGTTAGAAGCGCAGGGAGACGGCGGCAAGCCCCCCTTAAGCTCCTATAAGTTTTGAGCGATAGCAAAGTCGAATCAGGCTGCTGTTGACACAGTTGTGTCAAGCCGCTTAGCTACTATATCTAGAATATGAGCCCTATAGATTCCCATCAGCCACAGACAAAGCCCAAGTTTAAACGCGTCCTCCTCAAAATTAGCGGAGAAGTCCTCAAGGATCCGCTGAATGGAGAGACCATTAGCCCAGCGCGCTTAGAGGGTATTTGCGAAAGCTTAAAAAGCGTTCATGCTCTGGGTGTGCAGGTAGGCCTAGTCGTCGGTGGAGGGAATATCTTCCGCGGGCTTGCAGGCGCTACGTCTAAAGGAGTAGACCGCACAACCGGAGACTACATGGGCATGCTCGCTACCGTGATTAACGGCCTAGCGCTCATGGACTGTCTAGAAAAACTAGGAGTGCCCGTTCGCGTACAAACGGCTATTCCTATGAACCAAGTCGCAGAGCCTTTTGTTTTACGAAAAGCTATACGCCACCTGGAGAAAGGACGCTTAGTGATCTTTGTAGCTGGCAGCGGCAACCCCTACTTTTCTACGGATACCGCCGCAGCCCTCCGGGCTACCGAAATACAGGCAGATTTGCTCTTAAAGGCAACTAAAGTCGATGGTGTGTATGACAAAAACCCCCATATCTACCCAGACGCCAAGAAATATACCGACTTATCTTTTGCAGAAGCCCTAAAAAATCGTCTCAATGTGATGGATGCTACTGCTTTCGCCTTGTGTTTGGATAATGCTATACCCATAATGGTTTTTAATATAGATGCCCCCAAGGCCATAGAAAGAGCGGTTTGGGGGGAGACTATAGGAACCTTAGTACAGTAGATCTCTTGCTTAGTGAGCAGGATAGAGAAACTTTTTTAGCAGTTTTAACAATTAATCATTTATTACAATTTATGGATACAAAACCTATTTTACGAGAAGCTAAAGATAAGATGCGAAAAGCTATAGAGCATACCTTACATGATTTTAATACGCTACACACGGGTAAAGCCTGTCCGAGTATGCTAGAAGGCGTGATGGTTGATGCGTATGGAGCTGGGCCTACCTCTGTAAAGAATTTAGCTGCTATCAGTACGCCTGATTCTAATATGATCGTGCTAGAGCCTTGGGATAAGGGGACCTTACGGGCCATAGAAAAGGCCATACAAGTAGCCAACCTAGGCCTAAACCCGATAGTACAAGGTAGTATCATCCGCTGTCCTATCCCAAAACTGAGTGGAGAACGCCGGCAAGAGCTTGTAAAACGTGCCAAAGAAATGGCAGAACAGGGGAGGGTAGTACTTCGAAATATTAGACGAGACGTCTTAGAAATTTTTAAGACTTTGGAAAAAGAGAGCAAGCTCTCAAAAGACGAGGTCAAGACTCTTGAAAAAGAAGTGCAGGCCTTGGTCGACATGTCTATTAAAGAAATCGACCAGCACCTAGCTCACAAAGATAAAGAGCTTTTGCTGGTATGAATAAATTTTTAGAGTAAAAATATCTTATTTGAATTTGTTTTATGAAGGTACCGTATGACACTAACGAAAAATTATATCAACTTACTGGCCTTAGGTATGGCGCTGCATTATTAGTATTTTTTTCTCATTTACCTCAGGGAAAAATACCCAAAGCATTAGAAGGAATTTCAAAATATGGTTATATTGGGGTGACTTTTTTTTTTATTTTATCTGGTTTTGTACTTTCTTATTCGTACTCCCAAAAAATTGTAAGTGGAAGAATTAGCTTTTGTAGATATATATTTTTAAGACTTGCTAGGCTTACGCCACTTCATTTGCTGATGTTGATCCCAGGCATAGCTTTGGAATATTACAAATCTGATTTAAGCTTTCTCAAGGGAATAACCAATCTTTTTTATATGCAAAGTTGGATACCAAATTCTAATTATTATTTTTCATTCAATACAGTCTCTTGGTCTCTTTCTAATGAAATGTTTTTTTATATATGCTTCTTTTTCTTAATTTTTTTATCTACAAAAAATCTTATTAAATTATTGTTTTTTTTGCTGATGGTGGTTCTGTTTTGTGCTTTTTTGATTGAGCCTGATGTTTTAAATAGTGTTTTTTATGGTAAACAGGCTTTTTGTCACTGGCTTTTCTATATATTTCCGTTATTTAGACTTTTAGAATTCCTCACTGGTATGTTACTTTTCAAGGCTTGGAGGAATAATTTTCGTTGTCCTAAGGGATTCATTCTTCCTGCATATATCTTTTTGTTTTTTAGTGTCGTATTTGCCAAAAATGTTCCTGAAGCATACAGAGCAGGGGTGTTTTTCTTACCTTCTACCGCTATGTTTTTGTATGCACATCTGGATATAGATAATACTATAAGTAGGTTTTGGGCAAATAATTTTATGGTTTTAATGGGTAACGCTTCATTTGCATTATATATGACTCATATTTTTGTTATCGCTATTATTAAAAGAATTAATTTTGTTAATAATCTATCTAACTTTAGTTTTTTGATTTTTACGCTATTCTTAGTTTCTTTATCCTCTATCATAATTTATTTGTATTACGAGAAAAAAACTAATATAATTTTTAAAAAATTAGTTAAAGAATACATTAATTAATTTATAAATTTTTAAAAAAGATTGATTCACTTTTTCTTATGATGAAAGCTTCAAGGCATATACTTTTGATTTCTAGTGAAAAATAATAAGACTATTTATTGATAATTAATTATTGATAAATATCAGGCCTTAGTATAGTATTAAGTCTAATCTATCATTAGATTTAACCCCTATATACCCGTACCATGGCCCAAGGCATACGTAGAGGTAGTGCAGAAACAAGGCAGTCTTTAGATAAAACCCTTTCCCATAAAGATAAAGGAATAGAGAACAATCCGTACCAAGAACGAGCAAAGTTGGGGGGAGAGTTCCTTCAAAGCCTTTTCAATAAAGAAGAGCTGCATTATTTTCGAAAGACAGAGTTAAAGCAGATAGAGAAAGAGCTCAAGCAAAGAGGGGCACAAGATCGTACTCGTACGATAGAGGCTAGAGAGCGTAAAGCGGAAGCCATGCTGAATGCCTTTAAGTCTAGCCAAGTTGAGGGTCGGAGGTTTATTAAAAATGCTTTTGATCAGCTAGGTCATATTCAGGATGTTTTTAAGGGGATGAACCTAGCAGGCATTCAAGCTATTAAAAATCCTTTATTGCAGAGTTTGGCGAGCCTTGCATGTAGGTATGGTAATAAGAAGGATGCGGCTGCTTTGTTTGCAAGCCAAGTCCTAAAGAATCCTACGTCTTTGTTTGCAGACTTCCGGCAAGCAAAGTTCTTCGTCTCACGCTTTTTAAGGCAGCACGGTCTGGGCTCGCTTAGTAGAATGCTAAGACGTAGAGGGCGCCATGCTCAGGAAAAGATCACGGAAAGGCTGCAGGGATACCAAGCAGCTTTCCATAGGTCTGTTGAAGGCTTATCAAAGCAAAAACGCTCAAAGAAGGTCTTTGTGTCTCCCCCTACACGTCAAGAGCCAAAGCCCCCAGCTGCAAATCAGATAAAAGAGACTGCTAATCCCCAGAAAGCAGGAGAAGAGAAAAAACCTACGGGAAGCTTAGATCTGTTAGGCCCTGCAGTAGAGAGCGTACCAACGCTATCAGCACCTATAGCCCAGTCTATTCAAAATATGCCGCTACCGCCTCCAACATTGCTGGCTATTAAGAATAGTGCTATAAGGCCAGCAGAAGTTCCTGCTGTTTCAGGCCAATCGGTAACTGGGAACAACGCTATCCCTAAAGCGCCACCGTTACCTAATGCGATAAAACCAGAAGATATCAGTCTAGACGAGTTAGAACAGATGGTACTAGGCTTAGGCTCTCCTGCTGCCCCTGGAGTAAACCATCCTCCGTTACAGCCAGAAAATATGCGTATAGAGGATCTCGATGCTATGTTAAGAGAGTTAGAACAGGGTAGTCCTCTTTCCTTTAATGGAGTGCCGGGTCAAGGCCAGCCAAAAGTTCAGCCTTTAGCAAATCTTCAGCCTGAGACTATAGCCAAGCCTTTACCGGTGGTACCTAGTACTACGGATGAAGAGCTCGATAGATGGATGGCAGACCTTGGGGAAGCCCCTGGGGGAACCAACCTCAGTATGGATGACGATGAGCTCAACAGACTCCTAGCAGAGCTAGAGCAGCCAAGTGTTAAAAAACCTTTGAATTCGCCTCAAACCCAAGAGGTACGTATGGAGTCTTTTATACCCGATGCGCCACCATTACCTGGAGCTATTCCGCCTCCTCCATCCCGACCTCCAGAATGGACCCCTGCACCAAATATTCCACCGCCTCCTCCACCCCCGCCGCTAGCAGGAGTAGGTAAAGCCCCACAAGGTCAGCCTAAAGGTTCTCAGACAATAGTAGCTGCTGAGGCAATCAAGACTTTGAATGAGCTTGTGCCTGTGAAACTTGCTGATAATAAGGGTAGGCCTTCCATTGGTAAATGTGAGATTGCCCCTCAGGACATCCATAAAGTTCAAGAGTCTGTCTTTCGGGATTTAACCATAGACCAGGTTAAGGCGTTTAGTCCTGAGCAAATAGCGAGCCTGACTGAAGATCAGCAAAAAGCTATTCCTGCGGCGGTGATCAGCTTAGTGGTGGCTAGAGCTATGCAAGCTCCTGGTGGCTTAAACTCTGAGCAGAGAGAAGAGCGCAATACAGCGCGTAAAGCCTTAGCTTGCTTAGACCCTAGGTTCGTGAGGGAAGCATTAGAAAAAAGTCAGGAGAGGGCTCATAAGCTCTATATAGAGCCTAAAACCGTACGAGGCACACAGACGGATGACTTAACGATGGCTTATAGAGAGATTCGTAGGGATGTATTTAAAACCCCTTATAAACCTGGAGAAGTGCTGAGCCGGTTGACTCCAGGACAGATTGCTGAATCTAAGGCTAAGCAGCAAGCTAGTAATGGAGCAAATCCTCAGAACTTGTTTGATCAGATTCATGCGGGTAAGGTCCTCAAGAAGACGGTGATCGTCAATCAAGCTTCGGGGCAGTCTCCTGCAGGTTTGTCTTCTAGCACTGAAAACACCAAAGAAAAAATTCCAAAAGCAGGCGATGGAGCTGTGTTTAGTGATGATGTCCTCAATAAAGGCATGAATAGAGCAGCTGAAGCCCCCAAGCCTAGTAAGCAACCCATGGTTGACCTACCTGAGTCTGATGATAGTGAGTGGGAGGACGATGGAGGAGAGGATAGCGGTAAGCCTAAGGCTAATAATAAAAATAGTCTTCATGCTTCAATGGATGAAGAGCTAGGTCAGGCAGAGATTGAAACTATGGATGAGTTTCATCTGGATATTCAGCCTGAAGCCGCACCTATGCCAGAAAAACCTGAAGTAGCGATCGCAGAAGCTGCGACCCAAGCCGTTCAGATAGGATATAAGATGAGTGATATTCAAAAGAACGTAGATCTTGCGGTAACTGTCGAGCAGGCAGTCGAGGCGATGGTTCAGACGAGAAGAGATGAAAAGATGCAAGCGCTTTCCGATATAGAACTGAAGCAACTGTCCGGAAATTTAGAAAGTATTGCCTTAACGTTTTATCGAGAGAACCAGATAGAATGGATGAAGAATGCCCAAATAGCTGCTCGGAAGGCTGCTCAAGACGCTTCAGTTGAAGCCATTCGTTTAGGAAAGAGTCAGGAGGAAACTCAAGCTACTGCGCAAGACGCTGCTCAAGTAGCTGCTGAAAAAGCCGTTATTAAGGCCGTTGCTACGGCAGTAAAGGACCATAATGATGCCCAGATAAACGCACTGATTAAAAGCAATACTCTAGGAAATCGAAGAAGGGCTGTAGAAGACGATGATGAAAGCAACAATGCAGACGACGACGATGACTTCTGGATCTAAACCTTTCTGATGTTGAGCAAAAACCTTAAATCTCCCCTCGGCCGTCTCCCCTACGCTCCTAACTACGCTGGCTCCATTACACCAAGCTTCCGGAAGATAAAAAGCTCGGCTTGTCGGGCGTCTCCCTATGTTCCTAACTACGCTATCTCCCTACGCTAAAGCTTCGTTAGGCAAGGAAACTTCGGGAGACAGGTAGCTCGAAAAGCGTGTACAAGACAGCAAGCATTGCTTGAATCCCATCTGGGGGGGGGCTTATTCGCCAAGACTACGGCGTAATTTTAGCTCTAGCCTTGCGTAGGGGGGGGTAAGTAGAGGATTTCTTCTTTTTTAAAGAAGAGAGAGGCTAAGGCAGCCGTCCTTTAATCCCTTTTAATCTACTTTGATGATCAAAAATCATTATAGGCTGGGGTTTGTAGACTTTAGCTAAAATTATCAGGGGGGAGGGGGACCTTTCGATTTCGCCCTACGGCTACGGCGTAA
>CAZEFS010000060.1:0-6798 GCA_964511545.1 uncultured Opitutales bacterium | reverse complement strand
CTTTAAAAGAGCTGATCGAGTATAGGGAGATTTAGTACTGAATTACTTTAGCCAAAGCCTAGGCATCTGTTTTTAGGAGTTTACTAAGCGCTCTTAGAGGATTGCTCTAAATAATGTTGGAGATTTATGTTTGCTTTTTGCTTTTCTTGAGGGCTTAAAATAAGGCCCAATAAGCGATCTTTATAATTCATAATTATAGCCTGGGGAGAGCTTGCGTGAGGACTTAGCTCTGTATTGACCCCGTTTGTTTTAACCTCTTCTGATAATCTTAGTGCTAATGCTGAAGCCTCTTCTGGCTTATGTTTTGATATAGCACTTATGGCATTTATTCGGAAAAGTGTATCTAAGTTTGTGCAAGAAGCAACCTCAGAAAAAAATAGGTACAGTTCTTGGCTTCCTAAGGTGTTAGATGCCATAGTATGCAGAAGCTGAACTGAAGGATAGTTATGTAAGTTTCTGCAGCAAAAATCAAGCGAAGCTCTGTTTTTTATATCCTGATTCTTTTCAGCTTCAATCTTTGTACAGTAGCTATTGATATAATCAGCTTGATCATATTTATTGGTGATAAAAGGCTCTAATTCTTTCAGGGAAGGTGAATCGTAGTTCAGGCTTATCATGAGCTGGACTAATTTCCCCTCAGAGCCAGGAGGATTGCTTGGAGCAGTTTTTACAATCTGGTCTAGTAGTAATTTCTGGTCTTTTTTATCCCGGATATAGTTTTTCATCAAAATCCATAGCTCGAGCCTTTTATCAAGGCTCAGCTTGGCGTCAGCGAACATATCACATATGCCTTGGGCTATGCTATTATTTTGATCTATCGGATCTACAGGTACGCAGATCTCTTCAATAGATCTTGCTGGTAGGCTCTTACTCTCCTTTGCCTGAGTTTGGGCTAAGCTAGAGCTAGATAGGTTTATAGGATGAGGTACTGGCTTAGTATCTGTTAAGGTTGGAGATCTGGGAGAAATAGAAGCTGGAGGGATGTGATTTATTTGCATAAATTTATTTTTTTATTAAGCACTTTTTAAACGAATCAACTAAAGAATTTATGTTTATATTAAAATTGTCAAGCTTTTCGCCCTAAAAATAGCTAAAAGCAACCGTATTCTAAAGAAAAAATCTGAATTATGCTTAGAGCTCTAAATGCCTATAAGCCTCCTGCCGTAGAAAATGATCTACCAGTACCAAATAGGCCATAGCCTCTACAATGGGTACTGCCCGCGGTAGTACACAGGGGTCATGTCTTCCTTGAATAGAAAGACCTATGGGTTGGCCCTCTAGGTTTACTGTTTCTTGATGTTTTTGAATAGATGAAGGGGCCTTAAAACCTACCCTAAAATATAACTCTTCTCCATTGCTAATCCCCCCTTGTACGCCACCGGAATGATTGCTTTGGGTGCGGATCTTTCCATCTAAATTGATAAAAGTGTCATTGTGTTCAGATCCTTTGAGGTAGGTGCCTGCTAGGCCGCTTCCTATTTCGAAGGATTTAGCTGCCGGCAAGGATAGCATAGCCTTGGCTAAGTCTGCTTGTAGTTTGTCAAATACGGGCTCTCCCCAGCCCTGGCCCAAGTTTTGGGCTCTGCAGACGATAGCTCCACCTAGGCTGTCACCTGCGGCTTTTGTTTCCAGTATAAGAGTTTCCATCTGAGCAGAGATCAGGGGGTCTGGGCAACGTACAGGCGAGGCTTCTACTGCATCTAGTTCCGGACATGGCATTGAAATGCTATGTTCTAACTGGATAGACCCTACCCGTTCCACATAGGCTAGAAGGCTGAGCTTAGAGCACTTTTCCAAAACTTTTTTTGCAATAGCCCCTGCTGCTACTCTAGTGAGCGTTTCCCTTGCAGATAGGCGCCCTCCCCCAGGTAGTGGAGCCACCCCATGCTTTAGGAAATAGCTATAATCCCCATGCGAAGGCCTGAAGATTTGGGATATAGGATTATAGTCTTCGCTATTCTGATTTTCATTTACTATCCACAACGCAATCGGAGACCCCACGGTTTTCCCTTGAAACACTCCAGATAAAATACTCACCGTATCTGCCTCTTTTCTGGGTGAAGTATAAAGATTTTGGCCAGGGCGGCGCCTGTCTAAAAAATGTTGGATGTCGAAAGGTTCAAGGTCTAGGCCTGCTGGGCAGCCATCGACAACTACCCCTATTCCTGGACCGTGGCTCTCCCCAAAGCTAGTGATGCGAAATAACGTTCCAAATGTATTCATATGCGCTTAGTTTTGTCTCCCTATTGCATATGGATTCTCGAGTGGAGGCAATCGCGAATATAAACGGCTCATGAAACCGCAGCAGACCTCTTCCGTTCAGTAGAGAGTCTTTTTTATTACAGTGGGAGGATTTTAAGCCTATTTTATGAGGATTGACGGCTTTTGGACCGCAAAAAAAGGGCTATAGCAATCCATTGGAGGGTTCTATTTTTATGACATGAAAATATAGTTTTATCTGCACTTACGTTATCGTTAAGGTAGAAAGATAATTGTTTATCAAAAATATTTTTTAACTACTTACGATCCAAGAGGCTATGAATGCAGGTCATGACTTCCTGCAATTGGTTTTCACTTCTATTTTTTAATAAAGCCTTGATATATCCTATAAAATCAGGCGGATCATAATTTGCTGTTTGGGCTATATAAAGTAACAAGGCGTCTCTGTGTACTTGATAGCTTTTGCGTTTTTCAGACCCCTTGAGGGATCTTCCGGAAAGTAAATGTCCTAAAATTTTCTGATTATCAAAGGCATCACGGACATATTGATCTGTTCTTCCAATAATAGCGCCAACTTCCTTGGGGGTGAACCATTCTTTTCCTTTAGGCAAAAGAAAAGCATAGTGTTCTAAATTATTGTCTTTTTTTTCTTGCATAAATATAAATATGTATATTTATAGAATTTTTGTTTTACTGTTGGTTTCTTAAAAGCTAACAGTCTTTTGTCAGATAATTTTCCAGTTTTCTCATTTTTCGCTTGTCTCTTTTACAATGCTCAGTTAGTTGTGAAAATGTTTGACGTTCAAATGATGAGTCAACTCCTTCTGACAGTGTCAAAACTAAAGAAGATATCAAACCCTGAAAATATAAAAAATCCATGTCAAGATTAATTCCAAAAGATCGTCATAGTCCAAAAGAATTCAGTTTACGCTTCCGTATGCTGATGGCTTACCATAACCTAACCCTAGAGAGAATCGCCGAATGGACCGGTAATGCCATCTCTACTGTAGGTACTTGGAAGAACGGACGTTTACCCAACTCTAAAGCTACTCTAGAAAAAATCGCAGAATTTTTTCATGTTTCTTTAGACTACTTACTCACCGGTGCTACTCAAGGACTAGAGAGTTCGGCTGCTGTTTCCAAGATACAAGAGGTTAGCTCACAGATGCTGCCTAAGGATACGTCTGCTATGCACCGTTATCCTCTGCCGTCTTATTATGGTATGCATATGCATCCCATGATGCAGCCTTATCCTCATCCCATGCACATGGGCCATCCTATGCCTGTTCCTCCTCCGATGAATCCGGCCCGTGCGCAGATAGAGCATTATCTCCATCAAGCAGAGATGACTGGGCACCTCTCCGAGACGCTCAACGCCTTGCAAGAGATGTACCCTAATAATCAACATTAATCGTACGTTTTAAGGGCAAGACTGTAGTGCGTTCTGGCTACATTGCTTGTCTTTTGGGCCCTCTAACACTAGACCTCTTGCTAAACCCTTGTCTTTTTGCTCCCTGGGTTCATGCGTCGCTCTTGCGAGCTATGCCTAACACGTCGTTCTGTGAGTTACTTGTCTCCCGACGTGTCAGGCGTAGCTCATAGAGCGTAGCCTGAAGCTTTAGCGTAGTGAAGACAGCATAGTTAGGAGCGTAGGGAGACGCCTGACACTTCAGGCAATAAGTTTCCTTACGCGAGCTTAGAGCTAAACTTACGCCGTAGCTTGAAAAGCGAAGGCGAAAGGCCAAGCAAGATCATACGTAGGTCCGCAAAAGTTCTAATAAAAGTCTCAGAGGTTTGAGCTTTTGATTGCAGGAGCTAAGCCTATTTTACGATAGACGAAAGCTGGAAAATCGGTAAAAACATAGAGACTACAATAGAGCCCACAACGATTCCTAAAAAGGCGATCAAGAAAGGCTCCAAGAGAGAGGTTAAGGTAGCTACCATGCTTTCAATTTCGGTTTCAAAAAACTCTGCTACGCTATGAAGCATGCTGTCTACATTACCTGTTTTTTCCCCTGCTTTTACCATCTGAACCATAACTAACGGAAAATAGGGCTCATCTAGAATCGCCTCTGAAAGCTGTCCTCCTTGATTGACTACCCGGGCTATACCCTCACAGGCCTGCTCTATATACGTATTTTCACTAGCATTAGAGCAAATTTGAATGCATTTGAGTAAAGACACCCCACTTTTTAAGAGTATGCCATAGGTCTTACAAAAGCGTGCCACAGCTACTTTTTGACAGAGCAGCCCTGCTACCGGAAGGCTATGGATGATCTTGTCTTTACGTATCCTTCCTTTGGGGCTAGCAAAATAGCGCTTCAGAAGATAGAATAAAATAGCAAAAAGAGCTCCTATAAATAGAATATAAGCCTGCAAAAAGTTACTGATTTCAATAAGAATCTGCGTGGGAAGGGGTAGCTGCGCACCAAAGCTCTTAAACATATCCTGAAACACAGGGATGACAAAGATGAGTAGGACGGCTACCAAGCTAATTGCTAGGCCTATGACCACTGCAGGGTATACGAGAGCACTTTTTACTTTTTTATTCAGGCTTACTGCTCCCTTTAGGTAGCCTGCTATTTTATCAACAAGCTCTGCTAGCTTGCCAGAGGCTTCACCGGCTTCTACTAGGCTGATGAACATATTTGAAAAAGCTTGCGGGTATTTGACGAGTGCCTGAGAGAGGGGTATTCCATTTTCAATCTGGCTATATAGGTCCTTGATGATCACAGCAAAGATAGGGTCTTCTCCTTGGTTTTCTAGGGCTTTCAGGGCATCTACTAGGGTTAGGCCTGCTCGTAGCATAGCAGCTAGCTGCTGAGCAAAAATCATCAGTACCTCTCCTTTTGGTGTATGTTTGGACGCTTTTTTTAGAAAACGTGCCTGCTCTGAGGCAGAATAGACTTTAACTTTTCGTTTGGGCTTGCGTTGGGTTAGCCCTGTATGTGTGGGGGTAAGCATAGAGAAAGAGATCGGAGAAAATAATACGAGCACAATTTAGGCCTTAGCCTAAAATAGCCGATTGACTTAAAATTATAAAGATAATCTCAATAGATGCAAACAGTTTTTCATTTTCGAATGCTTTGAGCATAAGCCTTTTCTAAGCCCTCGATGTCGGTAGATTTAGCTAGAAGGGTGCCTAAGGGCTAAAAAAGAGAGGTCCTTGCCTAAGCTCAAACAGCATAGAGGCTTCGAGTGCATCTTTAAAAAGTCACCTAAGGTACTGTAATTTAGAATTGCTTTATCCTATCTAGGTTTCTAGAGTACAAAGCATATGTATCATCTTCTATCCTTATTTTTAGTGTTTTCGATCTTGCTTTCTCCTCTGGGTGCAAAAGATAATTCCGCCTCTCTTGCTCCTATCACCCCTGCTGGAATCTATACAGAAACGGACTACCTTCGTGCTCTAGGCTGGGCACTCAGCGTACAAGGGCAGATTCGCCAGCTAGGGCTAAGTGATGCTGAGCTAGAGGAGCTCCTGACAGGCCTAAGGCACGCCATGAAGGATAGTGCAATACCAGAATGCCTTTCTAGCCCTGGCTTCCACGAGTTTTTGCAGACCAAAGCGAAGATCTACACTGAAACCCATACTCAAGAATTACAAAATATGATTAGCGAAAATACAAAACTACAAGAGGATTTCCTGGCAAATCTAGAGAAGCAAACCCATGTTCACAAAACCGAGAGTGGCCTTTATTATGAAGTGCTACAAGCCGGTACGGGACCTTACCCAGACTTGGGCAGCTGGGTTTCAGTCCACTATACGGGGCAGCTTGTAAATGGTAAGGTTTTTGATAGCTCTGTGCAACGTGGTGAGCCTATCCGTTTTGATCTAGAAGGTGTTATCCCTGGCTTCCAGGAAGGTCTTCAGCTCATTAATAAAAAAGGGAAGATTCGTCTTTATATTCCGTCCGATCTAGCCTACGGCTCTATGGAGCAACCAGGTATACCTGCGGGCTCTTTACTCATTTTTGACGTAGAGCTCCTGGACTTTGGTAGCAGCAAATAAAGTTGAGTAAGTATTTGTTTTGTACATGAGGGCCCCTAGTTCCTCCCAAAATGGGGCCTTGCCTTCAGGTAAAATACAATTTTAAGCCCTCCAGGGGAAAAGAGCTGTTAATCACCTTAGACTTCTTTCGGACCTACGTATTTTGTTTTCTGGGCAGGAAAAAATAAATGAAAAACCGGAGTGTACGCAAGAGTACATGAGGATTTTGAATTTGTTTTTGACGAACCCAGGGATCAAAAGACTGGGTTTCCAAAGAAGTCTAATGAAACGGCTTGGGGTAATCTTGTGTCAGTATCAAGGCTATATTTTTCTCGTCTTGGACGAGGCCTCAGGTGAACGATGGCTTTTTTAGCTTCTAGTTCCCGTAATAGGAGCCTATCTGCCTGGGGTGGTGAGTGGTAGTCCATTTGTTTGAATATCTTATTTAAGGCAGCGTAGTTAGGAGCGCAGGGAGACGCTGACACTTCAGGCAATAAGTTCCCTTACGCGAGCTTAGAGCTAGGTATTACGCCGTAGCTTGAAAAGCGAAGGCGAAAGGCCAAGCAAGATCATACGTAGGTCCGCAA
>CAZEFS010000059.1:4146-6799 GCA_964511545.1 uncultured Opitutales bacterium | reverse complement strand
ATATGTTGTAAATGAAATCCAAGAGGTATATCGTTTACAAGGTGTAAAAATCAACCCCATGCCCGCTTAGGCTTTATCTCCCACAAACAAGGCAAGAAAGCCTATACGCGCTTTCAGCGCCTAGAGCGGCTTAGTCCCTACTACGAGCTCTGGGAAGCACATACTTCCTACCTTAGGCCCTATCAAATCCGCCTGCATGCCAAGGCCTGTGACTTAAAGATCGTGGGTGAAAGCCTGGTGGACAATATTCCCTGCGTCTGTCTATCCGAGCTTAAACGCGGGCGCTACAAGGGCCTAGAAAAGCCCCTCTATCCTGCCTTGGCGCTCCATCTTGCTTTTCTTCGCATGAGCGAGGAGGAAGCCTTTGCCATTCCTTTACCAAAGCCTTTTGAGGTGATGCTCGCTAAGATCCGCAAGCATAGCTAAAGACGGATTCACTACTCCCTGCTCTGCTAGCTGAAGCCTATCTTAGGGCTGATTTAACTGCATTCTAAGCCTAAAAAAACTAAATTCACCCTAAGGCCAAAAAGCAGTTTACTTTCGTTTCCTATTTCAGTATACCTAGATCATTCACCTTAAACCCCTTATTCACCTACCCTAATGCATACTCTAGACGCCATCCAGCAACGCCGCGCTGTAAAAGCCTACGACTCTACCCATACCTTTAAAGAGAGCGAAATCCAGCAGCTCTTTTCATTAGCCATACAGTCACCCACGGCCTTTAATATTCAAAATTGGCGCTTTGTCCTCGTGCAAAATCCGGCTCTTAGACAGCAAATCCGGGCCGTTTCGTGGGATCAGCCCCAGGTGACAGATGCTGCTTTGCTGGTCATTTTTTGTGCAGACCTCAAGGCCTGGGAAAAGGAACCCGGGCGCTATTGGAAAAATACGTCCCCCGAAGTCCAAGCTATGATCCTTCCTGCTATAGACCAGTACTATAGAAATAAAGAGCAGGTCCAACGCGATGAAGCAATGCGCTCCTGCGGTATAGCAGCTCAAACGCTGATGTTAGCCGCCAAGGCCATGGGCTATGACAGCTGCCCTATGGACGGGTTTGACTTTGAGGCCGTCGCCAAGCTGATCCATTTACCTAAAGACCATGTGATTGCAATGTTTGTCGCCATCGGAAAAGCCACAAAGCCTGCCCACCCAAAACCAGGGCAATTAGAGCTAAAAGACGTACTGGTACACAATCATTTCTAATCTAGTAATGGCTCCGGGGCTTGATATGCACGCTTTGGTACAAGTGAGGCTCTAGCTTGGTAATAAAGCGGCTCGTTTGTAGCAAGATAGGAGGGCCATTTGCTGGGCCCATTTTGGGAGACAGGAGGTAAAGGGCATCTTTGGCCCTGGTGGCCGCTACATAAAAAAGCCGGAGTTCTTCAGAGAGGTTGCCCTCTTCTATAGCCCGCTTTAGGGGAAACAAGTTGTCTGCAAGGCCAATGATAAATACTACCGAAAACTCTAGGCCCTTAGCCTGGTGAACGGTGCTGAGGCGAAGGCAGTTTTCTGTCAGTACCCCCTTGTCACTCATCTCAGAGCTAAGGAGCATGAGCTGGCCAAGCAGCTCCGTCATATCCGTATAGCGGGCAGCAAAGACTTTTAGGCTATCAAGGTCATCTACTCTTGCCTGCCAGTTGGGGTAAAGGGTTCTCAAAAAGTCAGTATACCAGCCTTCAATAGCTATAGTAATGATGGCTTCCGGGCTTTCCTGTCCTAGGGCCTCATGCATGTCTTGAAGGCAATAAGCCATGTCTACCCACAGGTCCCTAGCCCCTTCGGGGACTTTAGCGGTTATAGTAGGGTTATCCAGCGCTTTAAATAGACTGATGCCTTCCTTTACGCTAAGTTCGAGGAGCTTATGGAAAAGCTTTTCAGCCGTCCTGGGGCCTACTTTAGGCAAAAGGCCTACAAAACGGCAAAAGGCAGTACTATCTGAAGAATTATTCACAAAACGCAGCTGGGCTACCAGGTCTTTGACGTGCGCTTGCTCAAAAAATCGTACTCCGCTGGTGATTTGATAGGGAATATTCTGCCGAGAAAGCTCTAATTGCAGGTCCATTGCCTGATAGTGGGCACGGTAAAGGACGGCTATGTCTGAAGGCCTTGTACCCGCCTCTATCAGGGCCTGGACACGGCGGATGACAAAATTGGCCTGTTCGCGGGTATCCATCGTCATGACAGCATAAGGGGATTCTCCCCTAGGTCTAATCGAGCGTAACTCCTTGCTGTAGCCTTTCGGATGTTGGGTGAGGATGCCGTTAGCCAAGTCGAGGATATTGGGCGTGCTGCGGTAATTGGTCTGTATCTTATAAATAACAGTGCCTGGATGGCGATCTGGAAAGCTCAGGATATTCTCAATATCCGCTCCACGCCAGGTATAAATGCACTGCGCATCATCCCCTACCGCCATGATTTGGTGACTTGCCCCCAGGGTATCTATAATGGCAGACTGTAAGGGGTTCGTATCTTGGTATTCATCCACCAGGATGTATTTAAATTTTTCCTGCAGCGTCTTAGCCACAGCTGGGTGTTCTTTGAGGAGCTTTAGGAGTAGTACCAGCAGATCATCATAGTCCACCACCTTTTGGGAAATCTTCTTTTCCTGGTATTTCTCCCAAAAGCGTTGGAGCTTGGCTTTCAGGTGAGCCAG
>CAZEFS010000059.1:0-4136 GCA_964511545.1 uncultured Opitutales bacterium | reverse complement strand
CTGGTGCCTTTTCTACGAGGGTCGCATCTAGCGTTTTTAAGGTATTTTGCTGATAGCTAAAGATATTCAGGATAAACTTGGACCTAGGATTATCCTTGTTTTTTAAAAATGTAGGGTCTACCTCTCGTATGGCCTCACCCAGGAGGCTGTCAGCATCGCCCTCATCAAGGATATTAAAGCTTTTATCTAGACCTACGAGCGGTCCATGGTTACGGAGGATTCTCTGGCCTATATGGTGAAACGTACCGCCCCAAAAGTGATGTGCAGGCATATGCGTCAGCTCTTCTACTCTCGCTATCATTTCTTTTGCCGCCTTGTTGGTAAAGGTAAGCAGGAGAATCTCCCACGGCTTTAGTCCCTGGCTTAGTAGCCATGCCACACGAAAGGTCAGCGTACGCGTCTTGCCAGAGCCTGCTCCCGCCAAAACCAGGGCCGGCCCCTTCTGGGCGGTAACGGCTAGGTACTGCTCGGGGTTCAGTTCTTTTTCAAAGTCAATCGTAGGCAGGGCCGGAGAGAAGGCCTCAAGTAAAGCTTCCATAATAGCAGGTGGTAAAAAATGAATCTTTCCCACCTTAAAAGCAAAAGCTGCATATGCAATGTTTAAATAAGAAAAATCTACGCTCCATTCTATCGAGTTCCCTGGGTTCGTCAAAAATAAGATCGGAATCCTTCCCCCTACGCTCCTGAGCTACGGGCGACAGGTAGCTCGCAAGAGCAAAGCCTGAAGTTTTTTATCTTCCGACGTTTTAATGTAGAGAGACAGCATACTTAGGAGCGTAGGGAGACGCCCGGCAGGCCAATCCAGATAATACGTAGGTCCGCAAGTGGTCTAGTGAAAAAAATAAGTACACCCGAAACAAGTTTTTTGACACCAAAAAAAATTTTATAAAAAATGTCTTGACTTTTATGATTTAGTACACTAAGAGTCGCAATGCGTGTTTTAATTTATTAATTTTGTAGCGAGCTTGGTCTTATCTTAATAATCATCGATAAAATTATTAAGTCTTCGCACACAGTAATCCAATCAATCAGTCTGAAAATCTTAACTGAAATTCACTATATAAAAATAAATCAAAAACCTTAAAAAACAATAGCATATGAATAATCAAAATCCAATACCCAATTTCAATCTTGAAGATAAAGCCACCTGGAGGTGGAACCATCGTAATCTTATACATACGTCTATAGAAGAAGCAGAGGCGAGTCATATTAAGCAAGTTTCAGGCTGTGTAGGAGGAGTGAGGATTCTTTTAAGTTCTGGCGCTATACCGCATATTTTAGATGCCGTTACAAATCCAAACCTACCAGAGCCTCAGCCCTCTATAGCGTGCCGAACAGCTATTTTTATGTCTGCTCAAGATGTTTGTAAGACGTCTAGAGGCCAAGCACGCACTGAAATTGATGAATTTTTGAATAAATTTCCTGATAATTTAAGGGTAAATAATGCACAAAGGACTTTGATATACAAAACTATAGATAGTTGGTGTACAGCAAGGGATTCTAAAGATTTAAATAATTTTGGTGAAATAACTCAAATAAATTTGTTTCACTTTTTTAATTACCTTTTAAGAGATATTCTTCCTGTAAATAATTTGGAGAATGATATTAATGAAGAAAATTATATTAGGCAAGACCTAACAGAACCCTTATGTCTTAACGGCTTTAACACTTGTTCTATATTCATTAATTGTGCTTCTATTTATTTAGTAAGAATGTTCAATAGGAGTGCTGATGCTCACATACGTGTAATACTAAATAAGCTTATAGGTAATCCTCAAGGAGCAGAAGCCATACAAACTGCTATTCAGAAAGAGATCAGCGCGGATACCTTAATTACCAGTTTAAACTATAAGTGTATTGGAAATGAAAATTTAATAGCCAATTATATCCAACTAGCAGCAGATATGGTCAAGGTGGAGGGGCATGACAGGGTAAATGCAGGAGTGATAAGCGCACTTTTAAGCAGTAGAGAAGGAACGCTAGCACTCATACAAGCAGCTAAAGCTAATCTTTCTCCTCAAAATTTAGCATTAGGTTTAGATAGAGATGAAATATTATTTTTTGGTGGTCTGAAATCATTATTTTTATACAATATACCTGCACAGGTTGATTATATGAATTTAGTAGCAGGTTTAGTCAATGCGCCCAACAGCCCTAGTGTTACTAAAGAGGTAGTCGAAAATTTGATCACCTCCGAAGAAGGGTCGGAGGCTTTGAACTTGGCAAGAACTTGCGGTTTAGGTGATGAGGCGCTAGCCAAAGCATTGCAGGTGGCTATAGATCGAAACAATAATAGCATTGCCAATAACGTACAAAGACAAACCGCTTATATTAAATTTCTTTGTGAAATTATTATTGAGCCCTCGTCCCTCAAAAAAATAGAAGACGTAAGAACTAATGCGATAAATGACTTTTTGAAAGCTGCAAGTAATCATAAAATCAGAGATGCTATATACGAATGCTTTTATTATGAACGGATACAAGCTAAGGCTGTAAAGGTGCTTATGTCGGTTGCTAAAATGCTAGATAAGAACAATCCAAATGTAGTTGTATTGGCTAACTTAAAAACTTATTTAGTTATTACCGATATACTTGCAAAAGAGGCGCAAAACCTAGGAAGCGACGTTAATGATATTATCAATAAATTTAATGAATTTATAACGTATGCTGAATCTTCTAGCAGCATTTTATATAAGGCAAGCCAACTGCATAATATTCGGCCTGAATCGCTCACAAAGCTGATAAAGATTGCAAATAATAACCATGACTATGCGGTTAAGAATATACAACTAGTGATTGACCTCCTTGCATCTACAAAACTAACAGCGGATGAAATGAATCATTATTTGGAATTAGAGGATTCTTCGAAAACAATTAATACTGCTCGAGAGAAAAAAACACCGCATGAAACCATTATTGATACTGTTAGCTCCAGTGTGCGCTCCAGCATGCAATTGAGACAACAAATAGAAAATGCAAACCAAGAACGGGTAAGGACGATAGTCAGTGTACCAGCAGAGGTGCGCATTGTAATTTTAAACACTTATTCTCCAGAGATACGCACACAAGTCATCGCTAGGCTACCGGAAGATATACGCAATGCAGTTGTAGCAGGTTTAAATCAGTAAATCAGTAAAAAAGCATAGCCTATAAAATTTAAATCAAACCCATCATTATAAACAACAGTAACCAAACTTCACTCATTATATGGAATTAAATAATCTTCAGCCGAATAATACCTATAATGCATCTTTTACCCCTAATACGGCTTATGGCGCTGGGAAGCAGGAGGCTCAACCTCAAGCAAGGCCTGTGCCGCCTTTGGGAAGTGCTGCGGATTTGTCTGCCAACCCTTCTGCTAGGAATTTGCAGGAGTATAGCGCTAGTAGCACTCCACAAGGAGCGACAGACCCCTGGACTTGGCAAGAGTATCAACCCATACAGCCAGGAGAGCCGTATATGGAGAAATTAGCGGATGAAGCTATGAAGACCAAGAAAGCGGAGATGCTTTTAAAGCATGCTCGAGAGTATGAAGAGTTAGGGGACTTTAAGGATGCAGAAAAAGCTTATAAAAAGGCCTTAAAGCACACGGAAGACGCAGAGCATTATAAACTGTATGCAGCGTGTTTGAAGCAAATCTACCTTAATCTTGCTAGCGCTTCGTCAAAAGATGAAGCACAAGAAAAAACCTATAAAGAGAAAGCTGCTCGGGCTTTTTATTATTTGGGGGAATTGCATAAAAAGCAAGCAGCCTGGAAAGAGGCGCAAACTGCCTATAAAGCCTCCTGCGACCTTGCCTTCTATGAGGCTCCCTTGCAGGTTTTAGTAGACGTAGCGCGGCAGTTAGAGGACACTACAGACATTGCTGCTGCTTTAGAAAAACTGGCTGACTTCTATGTAGAAAAAGGTAAAATAGATTTGGCTGTAGACCAACTAAAAGAGGCGTTTGAAATCGGGAAAGCAGCTAGAATCCTGGAAAAGCTAGAAGTGCTTTACAGACAGGAGGGTGGAGAAGATGCTTTAGAAAAATTAGCTGACTTCTATGCAGAAAAAGGAGCAATAGCCTTAGCCATAGACAAGCTAAAAGAGGCGTTTGAAGTAAGGAAAGCAGCTAAGATCCTGGAAAAACTAGAAGT
>CAZEFS010000058.1:0-6839 GCA_964511545.1 uncultured Opitutales bacterium | reverse complement strand
CCCCTGTATTACCTTACTTTTGATCACTTTATCCACTCCCGTTCCACTGTTTATGCGCTCTAAATATTTTTTGTCAGGTAGTATGAACAGATGCAACTTTCAGGCTTGCTCTAGAGTGTTTTTTAGCTTAAAACCCAGCCACTATGTTGCCTGAGAGTGGAAAAATACACGATATCCAGCTTCCTGAATATATGTCAGAAACTAGGGTAGACAAGGCCTTGGCTCATTGCCTTGAAGGCTTGACGCGTTCTAAAATACAAAAACTTTTAGAACTAGGCGCTGTAAAAAGAGGCGAATGTGTTTTGAAAAAAAACGATACTGTAAGACCAGGAGAACGTCTTCGTATCACGCTTTTTGAAGACTCCCCCAAGGAGTCCCTTCGTCCAGTAGAGCAAACATTAGACGTTGTTTATGAGGACGAAGCTCTCATTGTACTCAATAAAGCAGCTCACATCACCGTGCATCCAGGCAATGGTACCGGCGAGGATACGCTGGTGCACGCTCTTTTATATCACTGCAAGGGTAAGCTTAGCCAAATGGGGGAGTCTTGCAGGCCAGGTGTTGTGCATCGCCTAGACAAGGAAACCAGCGGGCTTATTGTCTTTGCCAAGGAAGATGCCGCCTACGCTAGCCTGACGCAGCAGTTTAAAGATAGGACGGTAAAAAAGGAATATTTGGCTCTTGTCCGGGGGGTTCCCCGTATGCTTTCAGGGTCTATTCAAGTGGGGATCCAGCGTCATGAAAAAATGAGAACTAAGATGCAAGTAGCAACAGAGGGCCGCTTTGCCCATACCGATTGGCAGGTAGAGCGTGTATTTTTAGGGCGGTTTTCTTTGTTAAGATGCTTTCTCTTTACGGGGCGTACACATCAAATCCGCGTCCATCTGTCTCATATCTGTCATCCCATTATTGGGGATACGCTCTATGGCTATCGCTTCCAGCAAAATGACCCCATTCAGCCTAGTCGCGTTCTTTTACATGCCCATCGCTTAGCATTTTTACACCCCCTAAGCCAAGAGCCTTTAAGCTTTGAAGTGCCACTACCGGCAGACTTTCAGTCTGCTCTCTATACTCTCGAGCCAGCTTATCTGGATGCTCGAGGGCCTACAAGAGAAAGCCTAGGCTAAAACTTTTGCCTTGCTTCAATACGGGGCTTCTTACAGTCTTTCTTGTACGAACCATCTTCTTTCATTAGACCTCTTGGAGAACCAAGAAGCTTGCTTTTTTTGGGGGGGGAGGGTATTGCTTTTTTGAAATAATTATGCGTATTTTTTTAAATTTATTACTTTATTTATTTTTTACTTCAATTTATCTATCAAACGCAAGCACTACCCCCCCCTCTAGCGCTATAGATGGTGCTCTTCCTGCCCAGGATATGGTCTTAGACCTAAATGGTATTGCTGCTATTGTGGAAGATCATATCATTACGCATAATGAGATCTACCAGGAGATGCTTCCTCTTTTGAAGCAAGTGCAGCAGGAAGCGTTGAATGCAGATGACTATGAGTTACGCCTAAAAAGCATAGAAACTGACGTTCTACAAAACCTGATTGACCGCGTTTTGATTGTGAAGGAGTTTGAAAGACAGGGTTTTCAGATTCCAGACCCTGTCTTTGATGCAGAGTTTAATCACCATGTGGAAAGTGCCTTTGGCAATGATAGGACCTTATTTTTACACTACCTTAAGTCTCAAGGGAAGGATCTCAAACAGTTTCGAAAAGAGTTTAAAGAAAAACTGATTGTAAGCGCTATGCGGGCAAAAAAGCAGAGTTCCCAAGCTGAAATTAGCCCAGAAAAAATGGAAGCCTATTATGACCAACATAGGGCTGACTTTCAGCAAGACGAGCAGCTTCACCTCCTCCAAGTCCTTTTGATTTCTGAAAATCACGAGATGCTAAGCGCCATAGAGGCCAAGGCCAAAACTATTATAGCCCGTAGCCAGACAGAACCCTTTGAGAGTTTTTATCAAGACTATGGCCAAGCGAGCGACCTAGGTTGGGTATCTAAGATGGACCTCTTGGAGGACCTAGCTGAAAAGGTATTCCTTCTAGATAAGGGAGATTGTTCTCAACCTATTATCCTCAATGATACTGTATTTGTGTTTTACGTTTTGGATAAAAAGCCAGCTGGCCTTAAGCCTTTAGATGAAGTGAGAGAAGAAATAGAGCTGATTCTCAGTGCACAGTTGATACGTCAAAACATTGAAAGATGGTTAAAGGGACTAAGGAAGCGTGCCTATATCAAGATATATTAAAGGCTGACGTTTTGGATGTTTTGTAGCACAGCAAGAGGGAAAAGTGATAGCCAAAATCATTCACTGTTGTTCAATAGGCATAGGCATTTTTCATAAGGAAAGAAAGTATCTATGGAAGATAGATCAGCCTACTCTCTTGGCAGCTAGAGCGTAAGCTTGCATTTATTCAAAGTCTATTTAAGATAGATGGGGTAAAAGCTTAACGCTTGCTTACTGCTATCCCCATGAATAACCATCCTTCAATGATGAACACACCTCCACCTTCTTCATTCATTACCCTTAAGGCCCTAGTTTTTGATTTATTTTTAGTAGGCATCTTTTTTTATTTCATGTTTGGAATTATCCAGGGCCATGTTCCTTTTGAGCAAGAGAACCTCAAATTTTATGCTAGCGCCTATGCTACAACTTGTATTTCTGGTGTGTTTTGGCTAGCTTTGCAGTGTCTTAGGGTTACATGGAAAGATCAATACCAGCGTTCAGCTTCCTAAAGCTTATATTTTTTCTGCCCCTATGTCTTTAGTCTGCTTCAAGCAGTATTTGCGCTATCTATCTGTCGGTCTTATTATTTATACGGGAGTGGAAGGCTCTGCTCTAGCAGCCAAAGACCAAGAGTCTCCATCCCTTGGGAATTTTAATACCTCAGTGGATGATGAGCGTTTTTCTTTTTTTGGCAATGCATCGATGTGGCTGGGAGGGGGCATGATCACTGAATTTAACGATAATATTAACCTAGACCCCAATAAGGGCGAAAGTGATATTATCCTAAGACCCAACCTCTATTGCAGGGTACTCAAGCCCTTAACCGAGGAAAACCAGCTGAATTTTATTGGGAGAGGAGGCTTTACTCGTTATTTAAAACATTCGCAGTATAATACTAATTTTTTGACCATTTCCCCAGATACGGCCCTAAGTTTAACCTGCTATATGCGTGAAATAGAGTGTGTGCTGACAGATCAATTGAGCTACCTCCATGATGCCACTACGTCTCCATTGCTCAATAAAACCGTTAGCTATAAACGCTTTGAAAATACATTGAGCCTTGCACTAAAATGGCCCATTAATGAGAAAACTCTGTGGTCTGCTACCTTGGCACGAGGGGATACTATAGCGGATAGCAAGGAGTTTAAATCTCTTAGCAAAAGCATTTATAGAGCTAGCTGCAGTGGAAGCTATAGGGTGCTGAACGCCCTTTGGGCAGGAGCTACAGTCGGAGGTTATACAGAAAATTATAAACAAAACGTCCAAAACGATAACAAAGGTCTTTCCTTAAGTTTAGACCTACGCTCGACATTCAGTGAATACCTCAGTGCCAATTGTTCTCTAGGCTGGGATAAACGTAGCTACCAAACAAAAGGAAGTATCCAGGACCCTCATCAGAGCGTTTCTACTGTTACAATAAGGGGTAGTTTAGACCATCGGCTTACCCCTTATACGCAACATTCGCTGAGTATGAGTAGTGTCCCTCAGTCTGGCTTTGGGAGCAATTTTTATACAGATACAAGCGTATCGTATCTCATTCGTACCCAAGTCAGTCAAAAAGTATCCAGCGGGCTCAACCTCATTTATCAATATACCAAGACTTCGAGTGTCAGCCCCGAAAGGTCTTATCGGTATTTTGTGGTATGGATGCTAGACCTGAATTTTTTACGCGATATGGCGATTGCTTTCCAGGCTAGACACCTAGAAAAAAAATCCAACCAAAGTGATAAAAGCTATAAAGAAAACAAACTGACCCTAGACGTGACCTATTCTATCTAGGTTCGATCCAGATATATACTCTAAAAACCTATCAAGCGCTATACTCTCACCGAAACTATAGGTTGACTTGTAAGTTTTTAGTTTTACCTTCCTCCCAACTCTTTTTTTATACTGTATGGAAATCTCATGTATGCATCTTATGACGTCTGCTTATCCCGTTATTGTAGCTGCAACTCAGGCATCGGCTGAAGAAGAGCCACAGCCCTCATTCGATGGCTTAAAAGACCTGGAGTATCCGGGTGATAAACGTATTAAAAAGCCCTTGAGTGCTCGTAATATAGGGTTGCCTTATCAGTGGCATCCAAAAAAAAGAGAATTACGGAGTTCGATAGAGGGCATAAGGCTATTCTGCCATCAGCAGGTACGTCTAGTAGACAGTGTCCAATCCTTAATTTTAGAAAACACTAAGAGGCAAGGCTTAGAGGATACGCTCTTAGAGCCTTTTAGATACTTGTCTCAGCTGACTTTAAAGGGAGCTTTTGAAAATTTAGCGTTTGTGAGACCTATCCAGGATGGACGAGCCACTTAGTTTTATGGAATACCCGGCTACCCTTTCAGGAGATTTCTTTTTTAACCCGTCATATCCTATTACAAACTTTAAACTTAGGTCGTAATGCCTTTCTAAGGCCAGGTAAAAGTACCTTTATAGAGAGTCTTTTTTTTGAAAACTTAAAAAGTTTGAAACTAGATGCTTCAATGAGCTGGCTTTTAGATTGTGTAAAGGCAGCATCCTTCCCTCAGCTACAATCTGTAGACTTGAAGCTAGACACTTTAAAAGATCGAGAGCTCAAATTGTTGGCAGAGTGTCAGCATTTGAAAGTCTTCAATCTAGGGGTGAACCAAATGATCCTTCTAACCCGCGTAGCTCCTGCTCCTTCTTCTAGTATTACGACCCTAGACCTAACCGTGCCTGGCTTTATTAACGCAGATTCTTTTCAAGCTTTTTTAACTTATTTCCCTCGTGTGGAGACTCTTCACCTAGAGGGCGCGTGTCAGCATGTGTCTGTAGATGAAGGCATCTTGGATAGATTCAGGCATCTACAGTTCCTGTACTTAGGAGAGACGGCTGGGCGTCGGCTGAAGGTAGATCAAAAGCTTCTAAAAGAAAGACGTATCATCCTGACTCACTCTCTTCGATCTAAGCTTTAATAGATTTTTGACTCTATTGAAGCGCTTTTTCCGTTAAACCCATTGACGATAACTGTAATAGGCCCTAATTTTTCTAGACCAAAGATGGATTGTAAGCTTTGGTTGAGGCGTGATTGAAGGGTGTCTACCAGCTGGGGGAGGTTTTCTTCTGCATGAAGCGTGAAATAAATCTTCCAGCAGAGCTTTTGGCCTTTTTGGTGTACCTTCACCCGAGATTGGCTCAAGCCCAGGCTTGCGCAGAGCTCTTGTGCAACGCCGATCAAGGCAGACTTGGTTATTTTGACGGAGCCTCCTTCTTTTTTATAGAGCAGTAGAGGCTTGTAATGGCAACGGAGGATAAAATAGAGCGCATATAGGATGAGAAGCCCCCCAAGGCCTAAGGCAATCTCTGGGTTTTTAAGGTAATGAAGCACACAATCAATATAATATTCCATGGTATAGAGCCTGATTGTAGACAAAATGGATCTTAAAACAACTCTTAAATAAAGATGGTACGCAAGGAACTTAGGGGTATGATCATGAGCTTGCGCCTTTCTCAAATTTGTGCCTTTCTAGAGCCATGCACCCTAGCCCGAAACAAAAACAGATCAAACTTGCGATACCTTCTAAGCCTTTAAGCCCTTCTGGTGAAGCTCCAAGAGCTATTCCTCATAGTATAGAGGCTGAGCAGGCTCTTTTAGGTAGCTGTATATTGGAGGGAGGTCAGGAAAGTTTAACTCAGTGCATAGAGTCAAAAATTTCTGCTGAGGCATTTTTTAAGCCTTCGCATCAAACGATTTATAAGGCTATGCTCAGCCTGTATGAAGACGGTACGCCTATTGATGAAGTTATCCTTGGAGACAAGCTGAAGGTCCGCAATGAATTAGACGCTATAGGGGGTTATGCCTATTTGAATACCTTAAGTAACCGTATTGATACCCCTGGCCATCTGCCCCATTATATCAAAAGGGTGCGAGATACGTATCTCTTAAGAAGGCTCATTCATACCGCCACCAAGACTATAGAGAATGCTTACACGCATGAAGAGGAGCTAGAGCAATTTCTAGAGACAGTAGAGCAGGAAATCTTTAAAATTAGCGAAGATAGAATCGTAGATGGAGCTAAGCCTTTGCGAGATTCTATTGAAACGGCTGTGAACCTGGTGAACAATATGCTTCAGCGCAAAGGAGAGCTAACAGGCGTATCCACCGGGCTGATAGACTTGGATAAGATGACATTTGGGTTTCATGCACAAGAAATGATAGTAGTTGCCGGTAGGCCCTCTATGGGTAAAACCAGTCTTGCCTTGCGCTTCACAGAAGCAGCAATCTTGCCTAAGCTACCCCAGAAGGTAGTGCCGACTCTTCTTTTTAGCTTGGAAATGAGCGCCGATCAGCTAGCGATGCGCTTACTTTGCGGCCGAGGTAGGGTGAATATGACAAAGCTTCGAGATGGCTTTCTAGGGGCAGACAGCCTCTTTGGATCGATGATGCTGGAAGCCTTACCATCTTAGAGATGCGGGCTAAAGCTAGGCGCATGCAGGCTCAGCTCAATGGCAAGCTAGGATTGGTAGTGATAGACTATTTGCAGCTCCTGTCAGGAACAGACTCTCGTGTGCCAAGAGAGCAGCAGATAGCGGAAATCTCACGGGGCATAAAGTCTATGGCTAAGGAGCTAAAAGTGCCGGTGGTCGTGCTGA
>CAZEFS010000057.1:0-6936 GCA_964511545.1 uncultured Opitutales bacterium | reverse complement strand
CAAGGGGCTATTCCGCTGATTGTAGAATCCCATGAGAATCGCCCAACAAAAGTAGAGGGCAATCCTAGCTACCTACCTTATGGTGGCGCTACGCATGCCTTTGCCCAGGCCAGCGTTCTAGACCTCTACGATCCAGACAGGGCAACGAGCGCTCTAGATATTCAAGCCCAGCGGGAACTTTCCTTAGACGAGGTGAAGGCTCTCTTGGCTGGTATTAAAGATCGTTACCTAGCTTCTGCCGGCCAAGGACTTGCTTTTTTAGTAGAGCCCTCCGCCTCTCCTACTAAAAAACGTCTTTTTGAGAAACTAATATCCCTCTATCCAAAAGCCATTTTTAGCAGCTATACTCCCCTAAGTTTTGAGCAAGCAGCCCGCGGCTATCAGCTAGCCTATGGGACACGTGTGAGGCCCCTCTATCATCTAGATAAAGCCTACCGGGTATTATCCATTGATGCAGACTTTCTGCATACAGAGCCAGACCACCTTCGCCACGCAAGAGACTTTACTAAACTCCGCAAGCTAAAAGGTGCCCAAGAAGCCAAAAGCCTGAATCGCTTATACGCTGTAGAGAGTACTTTTACTTTGTCTGGAGGTATGGCAGACCACCGCCTTCGCCTGTATGCGAGCCAGATGGAGGCCTTTGTCGCAGCTATAGCAGCAGAAGTATTAAGGCTCAAAAAGGGGCCTAGGGGGCTCATCAACAGCTGTCTAGCAAAAGCTCAGTCTTTATCGATAGACCAGCAGTGGGTAGAGGAGTGTGCGAAAGATTTGGTGGTCTACACCGGCTCTGCTGTGGTGATAGGTGGCTTTCACCTAAGCCCAGAGGCCCATGGACTCATTGCATTGGTGAATGACTATCTCGAGGCTCCTGGCCATACGCTATCTTTATTAGAAGTCCCAGAGCCCCCTTGCCTGACGAGCATCACCCACCTTGCTGAAGCTATCAATGCAGGCCAGGTGCAAACGCTTTTTGTCCTAGGAGGCAATCCTATCTATAACGCTCCTGCTAGCCTAGATTGGAAGCAGGTACAAGCGAGGGTGCCCCAGGTGCTGCGTTTTGCTACACATGTGGATGAGACGTCTGCTACCTCGCAGATTCATATTGCATCTCACCATTATTTAGAGTCTTGGCTGGATGATAGAGCCTGGGATGGCACCTACTTGCCGATACAGCCGCTGATGGCTCCTCTCTATGCTACGCTGTCTGAACTAGAGCTCTTGGCTCACTTAGCAGGCGATAGCCAGAAAGACGCCTATACCCACGTGTTGGATACCTTTCAAGCCATGGCCCCGGGTGCCTCATTTGAGACTTGTCTAGGGGAGGGCCTTTATCAAAAGTCTGCCTATTCTAGGGCCACGGGCCCTGTCTTGTCTGAAAAAGCTATAGCCGCCTGTCTAAGGCCTAGCCCAAGCTTTGAAGGCAGCTTGGAAAACCTAGAGCTTCGCTTATGCCCTAGCTCTCAAGTCTGGGATGGGCAGTATAGTAATAATGCCTGGCTCCAGGAGTGCCCCGAGTCTCTCAATAAAACCACCTGGGATAACCTCATTTGCATCAGCCCCCGCCTAGCTAAAGAGCTAGAAGCCAAGACAGGAAAGACTCTTTTCCCTTCTAGTGTGATGACAAGGACGGGCCAGCTGCAGTCTACGCTCAATACCTTTGAAAAGGGTAAGGAAAAGGCATGGATGGCAGAACTGAACGTGGGTGGCAAGGTCCTGCGCGGCCCCTTGCATATCCAGCCTGGCTTGGCTACGTATACAGTAGGGCTTAGCTTCGGTTATGGCCGAAAAAAAGCGGGTAGAGTAGGGGATGGCGTTGGGTTTGATATTTATCCAATTTTTGAGACAGAAAGCGCCTACACTGCCTGGAATGCCAGCCTAGAGCTCTTGGATCAAACGGTCTTTGTGGCCAATACCCAAGAGCACTGGTCTATGGAAGGCAGGGCTATCATCCGCGAGGCTAATGCTCAGGATTATACGATGCATCCTCACTTTGTAAAGCATATGGGCCTAGAGTCTCATACGCCGCCTGTCTACGGGGAGTCCAAAGATCTTCCCTCCCACGAGAAGGCAAAGCTCATTCCCCAGGGAGGTTCTTTGTATAAAACTCCTACCTTTTCTGGTGCACAACAGTGGGGTATGACGATAGACCTCAATAGCTGTACGGGTTGCAATGCCTGCGTGATCGCCTGCCAGAGTGAGAATAATATACCCGTTATCGGCAAAGACCAAGTCTTGCGAGGAAGAGAAATGCATTGGATTCGCCTAGATCGCTATTACTCTACAGGTAGCACCCATAGGGATAGCCTGCCAGAAGATCCTCAGGTCGCCTTTATGGGTATGCTCTGCCAGCACTGCGAGCTTGCCCCTTGCGAAACCGTGTGTCCTGTAAACGCCACCGTGCATAGTGAAGAAGGGCTAAATACCATGGCCTACAATCGTTGCGTTGGCACACGTTATTGTGCGAATAATTGTCCGTATAAGGTCAGGCGGTTTAACTTTTTTGATTGGAATAAACGCCACAAAGACCACTACTATGAAGGCCCCTTTGGCCCTAGCGGCATGGCTGAAACGCTAAAAATGCAGAAAAACCCAGACGTTACCGTGCGTATGCGAGGCGTCATGGAAAAGTGTACCTACTGCGTGCAGCGCATAGAGCAAGCAAAGATCACCCAGCGCAATAAAGCGAAAGACTCAGGAAATGTCAAAGTCCCCGACGGGGTGATAAAGACGGCCTGCCAACAAGTCTGCCCCACAGAGGCCATTGCCTTTGGAGACGTAGCAGATCCGGATACGGAAGTTTCCAAGCTCAAGGCGTTGGATAGAAACTATGACGTTCTAGGCTACCTCAATACCCGCCCTCGTACGAGCTACCTGGCACGTATTCGAAATCCCAACCCTGCCATGCCAGATTACTACCTTCAGCCCCTAAGTACGGTAGAGTACCATCACAAACAGGGCCATAGTAGCCATGAAAGCCATAGCCCAGCACATGCCAGCTAAAGATTTTACAGTTTTTCTCTTATGTCTTCTGCATTCAAGTCTCCTCTCCTTCAAGATCTCATGCCTGCTTCTAGGCCCAGGCCAGAGCTGGTGGCCAATCGCCGGTCTCTAGCATGGGTGACGGATAAGATCTGCAGCATCGTCGAAGGGCCTACGCCGCGCTGGTGGTGGGTATGTTTTATAGTCTCTTTGTGTATTGCTAGTTTTACCTTGGTGGGCCTAAGCTATCTCGTTTCCACAGGAGTAGGGGTGTGGGGATTGGCAAGCCCTGTGAATTGGGGCTGGGCGATTGTCAATTTCGTGTTTTGGATTGGCATCGGCCACGCAGGTACGCTCATCTCTGCTATCTTGTGTTTGCTCCAGCAAAAGTGGCGAACCAGTATCAATAGAGCGGCCGAAGCGATGACGATTTTTGCCGTGATGTGCGCAGGGCTATTCCCGCTCTTTCACGTAGGGCGTGTATTGTTTGCTTGGTGGCTCTTTCCTTTACCCAATGCTAATGGCATTTGGCCGAATTTTCGTAGCCCCCTAGAGTGGGACGTATTTGCCGTTTCTACCTACTTTACCGTATCTTGCCTCTTTTGGTATATGGGGATGATTCCAGATCTTGCTACGCTAAGAGACCGCGCAAAGACCCTCTGCCGCAAGTACTGTTATGGTATCTTGGCCATGGGCTGGAGAAACTCTAACCGCCACTGGAGCAACTATGAAATGGCCTACCTCCTCCTAGCGGGCCTATCCACCCCTTGTGCTTTCCGTGCATACGATTGTATCGTTTGACTTTGCGGTCTCTCTCGTCCCTGGCTGGCATACGACGATTTTTCCTCCTTACTTTGTCGCAGGTGCCATCTTTTCAGGCTTTGCTATGGTGCTGAGCCTCATGCTTCCCTTGAGGGCCATCTACCAGCTGCATGACTTAGTGACTCAACATCATATTGATAATATGTGTAAGATCATCCTAGCTACCGGCAGCATGGTGGGCTACGCCTACGCGATGGAGTTTTTTGTAGCCTGGTACAGTGCCAATCCCTTCGAAGGCTTTACATTTATCAATAGAGCCTTTGGCCAATATGCCTGGGCGTACTGGATTATGGTCTCGTGTAACGTCATTAGCCCGCAGCTCTTTTGGTTTAAGGCTATACGGAATAATACGACTTTAGTTTGGATCATCTGTGGCTTTGTCAACGTTGGTATGTGGTTTGAACGCTTTGTGATTACCGTGACATCCTTAGCCAATGACTACCTCCCTTCTAGCTGGGGTTACTATTCACCGACCTATGTGGATATTTTTACCTTTTTTGGTACCTTTGGGCTATTTTTTACCCTCTTCTTGCTCTTCATTCGATTCCTCCCCCTTATGCCCATAGCAGAGATCAAGGCCATCATGCCCCAGGCCCAGTCTAAAACCCATTAATGCTTTATATGACGACTAGATCCGATCCCCAAAAGCTCTATGGCCTGCTGATAAAGCTCAATTCTGTAGACGAGCTCATAGGTGTTGCCCAAGCTATTAGAGAAGGAGGCTATGAGTGCTGGGATGCCATTACTCCCTTTCCTGTACACGGCCTAGATAAGGCCATGGGTATAAAAAGATCTAAGATACCCTACCTAACTCTAGCGGGAGGCCTTAGCGGCTTTTTCACAGGCGTATCTATGGTGTGGTATATGAATGCCTACGACTATCCGCTCATCGTGGGCGGCAAGCCCTTCTTCAGTCCTATTTTCCCTTTTCCAGTTTTTTACGAGCTCACTATCCTCTTCGCTGCTTTCGGAACATTTTTTGGCATGTTTTTAATGAACCGCCTTCCACAGCACCATCATCCTATTTTTGATGCTCCAGGCATAGAAAAAGGTTCAGACGATGCTCTATTTCTCTATATAGAGGCTAAAGATAAGCGCTTTAAGCTTCAAGAAACGACTCAATTTATCGAAAAAATCGTTTCAAACAGAACTCAACCCATTTATACGGAGGCATAAACCTGCTTTTTTTTAGCCCATGCGTTATTTTTTAGCTTTTTTCCTTTTATGCGTAGTCGCTGTGGTGTCGATTTTAGGTTTGCCCGGTAGCAAATCCAGCCGCCCACCATTGTACATTTTTCCAGATATGGACTGGCAAGCCAAGTACCTGCCACAAAGGAGTAATACCTTTTTTAAAAACGCCATGAATGACCGCCCTTCTCTTTCCCATGCTATTAGCCGTGGCCAAGGCTGGGAGCGGGATCAGGTTTTCTCCTCTACCTATACCTATCTACCCAGTCTCCATCCTGCTTTATATACCGGTAAAGATACCACAGGCGCTTTTAGCCAGGGCTTTCCGTTTACGATAGACGAAGCCATCCTGCTGGAGGGCCAGAAGAAATATACGCTCTTTTGCCAAGTCTGCCACGGCGCCTCCGGAGACGGCAACGGCATTACCAAGCAATATGGGATGATTGCCACTGCCTCGTATCACGACGATCGTATCCGCCAGATGCCTGAGGGAGAGATTTTTAACACTATCACTCACGGTAAAAATACAATGAATGGCTATGGAGATAAGCTCTCTCCAGAAGAGCGCTGGGCCATTATCGCTTACGTGCGGGCTCTTCAGCGGTCTCAAAATGCTTCTGTTTCCGACGTTCCTTCTGATAAATTGCATCTCTTAGGTCTATGATACAACACTCTCATGTTAGTATGGAAAATATTCAACACCAAAGACGCTTTTTCTGTTTGGGCGTCTTGTGCCTGAGTGTGGTAGCCTATGGCTTCTGCCAGGGCCTTGTCCGCCACGATAGCCGTCCGCTGTATAGCCTCTTGCTAGGCTTTAGTATTTGGCTATCCATGGGGATCGGGATGCTGATGTTTATGATGATCGCTTATGCCCTGGGAGCTGGCTGGTTTCCGATTGTAAGGCGCCAAATAGAGCATGCCCTGGCTGGGTTTCGCTACCTGGTCTATGCATTTTTGCCCTTTCTAGTCCTCATTGCTTTTTTCCCTCAAAAAGCTGCCCTGATCTGGACTTGGATGGACCCCCATGCTACTTTACCAGAGGGCTTACAGGTAAAAGATGATGTTCTCTACCTGCACAAGGCCATCTACCTGAATCGTCCATTTTTACTGATTCGCCTTTGCCTCTATGGAGGGCTATTTGCTTTCTTAGTTCGTAGATTAAGGTATTATTCTTTTGGAGGAGACCAAAGGCCCTCTGCTAGCCTCGCCCTAGAGGCCGAAAAAACTTCATACGCTGGCATCCCCCTGCTAGCCTTGGGGCTGACCTTTGCTGCCTTTGATTTATTTTTGAGTATTTCTTATCATTGGTTTTCAACCATGTATGGGGTGTGGTTTTTTGCGACTTCTATGCGTGCAGGCTTTGCTGGCACCTATGTCATCTGCTTTCTAGCTAGCCGCAAAGGGCGCTTCTTGGAGGGGATTTTTAACGAAAAGCACTCTTACCAGCTGGGGTGTTTGATGCTAGCCTTCACTGTCTTTTGGGCGTACATTAGCTTCTCTCAATACTTTCTTATTTATAATGCTAATATCCCTGAAGAAACCTTTTGGTACAGCATGCGAGAAGTCCATAGCGGCGGGGTCAAAAACTCCTGGTGGTACGTCAGCCTCTTTGGTCTAGTGCTCAGTTATTTTGTTTTACCCTTCTTTGCTCTCTTGTTTTACAAGAATAAGATAAAGCTAGAGCGCACAGTCTTGATCGCTATTTGGATCCTTGCCTTCCACATAGTAGACCTTTATTTTAACATCCTCCCTAAGCAAATACCAGCTGATAATCCCTTGGGCTACACCGTTACTCCCTTTAGTATTACCGTGTACGATATCTTTGCCTATCTTGGGATAGGTTTTCTTTGTGTATCTGCCTACTTTAAAAGCTTTATGAGCACTCATCTCATCCCCCGGGGGGATGCCTATATCCACGAATCTATTCATGCCCACCTATGACAGACC
>CAZEFS010000056.1:0-6942 GCA_964511545.1 uncultured Opitutales bacterium | reverse complement strand
AAAACAGAAGGGCGTAGTGGACGCCTAGATCATCCAACTTGGTAATCCTGACTTCTGGACCGGGTAGGCGAATGGGACCCTCATGATCGCTTACGGCTGCTAAGACAGAGGCCTCTAGGATCCGGCAAGCTCTTTTGGTGTCTATGGTATGGTCTAAAATGAGGGTGAGAGAAAATCGATGCCAGGGCAAAGGTAAAGCATGATTGATAATGATAGAAGTGGCTATCATGCTATTAGGGATGATGCAAATATTGCCTTCTCGATTCCGTATACGAGTGGTACGCCAACGAATTTCCTCTACCCAGCCCGCATATGACTGGTTAGCGGCTCTGCCAGGATCTAAGGTGACCCACTCGCCTATATGAAAGGCTCCCTCAATATTAGAAGCCAGGCCAGAAAAGACGTCTGCAATCAGCGGCCTTAGGGCTATACCGAGGATAATCCCCGCAACACCTGAAGTTGTCCAAACGCCACTAATTTCAAAGTGAAAGACGGTTTTTAAAATACCTACCAAATCTAAAAAACTAATAACAATAGAAAAAATGCTCTTTAGAATATCAGGCACACTTCTTCCTAGAGTCCGTTGCAAAAAGATATCAAAAAATAAAATCCGCAAACATTGATCAATGAAATAAGCTCCAGACAGCCATAAGCTTAGCCCTAGGCCCAGAAGTAACATAGAATATGCTTTTGGACTATGCTCCTGTACTGGACTGAGATACCAAGTTTTGCTAAAAAAAGCGCTTGCAAAGCATACGAATACCAGTGTAGGTAATGCTAAGCGTTTGAGAACAGATGGCAGATAAGAGGGCTGCGGTTTCATGTAGGCTAGTCAAAAAACTTAGCATAGCCTAAACTATACCAGTTTTGAATTTCTATAGAGAGGGGGTGGATAAGAAGCTTAGGGGATGCTTATACTTGGGGCGGCCTTATTTACTGCTCTCCTTGCACTTCTGGGTCCACTTTCTGCTTTATGAGCTTGACTCTCCTTCTCAAGATGCCGTTTATCTCCTCTATCTTTGTTCCTTTTGATCCGTACATCCTATGACTGAGGCGAAAAGTCCGAAAAACCCCAATAGCTCGAGGCGTCACAACCGTATAGCTGCTGTGCAGTTTTTATATTTGTGGAGCATGAACCCCGTGCCCGATCTTGAGGATAGCCTCTATCATTTTCTAAAAATGAAGGAAGAGCCAAGACCGTACTATAGTTTTGCAGAAAGCTTAATACAGGGTGCTATTCAACATCAAGAAAGAATTGATGCGCTGATTCAGTCTTGTACAGAAAATTGGGCGTTTTCCCGCATTAGTAAGATAGATCTAGCCCTCCTTCGCTTAGCTTTGTATGAGCTTTTGTATAGGACGGATATCCCGCCTATAGTGTCTATCAATGAATGCATAGAGTTGAGTAAAGTCTTTTCCACGGAAGATTCTAAGCGTTTTCTCAATGGTATTTTAGATAAAGTGAAAGGAAGTTTGAGTCGTCCCTTCAGAAAAGCGGATAACCCCTAGTTTTTGCATTGTTATATGTTTGGGATTTTTAATAAGTTTAAACAAGGCCTCCAAAAAACAAGCGCACGGCTCTTTGGGTCTATTAAAGGGCTGTTTGGCTTTAAGTCTATAGATGCAAAAACCCTTGAAGAACTAGAGGAAGCGCTGTACTTAGCGGACTTTGGAGTAGCGACGACAGAGGATATCTTACGGGAAATCAAAACTGCTTGGAAGCAAGAAAAGGAACTTCGAGGAGAGGATGCGTATCGATTGGGTGCTACTGTACTGAAGCGAGTTTTGGCTGGGGCAGACCCCGTGTATGAGCAAAAAGCTCCCCTAGAGGTCATCTGTCTTATTGGTGTAAACGGCGCTGGGAAGACAACCACTGCTGCTAAGCTGGCGTATCATTTTAAGAAACAAGGCAAAAAGGTCTTATTAGCTGCCTGTGATACTTTTAGGGCTGCTGCCAATGAGCAGATTAAAACTTGGGCAGAACGCTTATCCTTAGAGATTATCAGTAGTCATCCAGGTGCGGATGCAGCTGCCGTAGCCTTTGATGCCTACCAGGCTGCAAGGAATAGAGGCTGTGATGTTTTAATTATAGACACAGCTGGGCGCTTACATACCAAGACAAATCTGATGGCAGAGTTGCAGAAAATTGGTAGAACTTTACAAAAGCATGACCCCCTTGCGCCGCAGCAAACGTGGCTGGTTTTGGACGGGAATATTGGCTCTAATTCTATTGAACAAGCAAGGACTTTTCATGAAAACTGTCAGGTAAATGGCCTGATTCTAACAAAATTGGATGGTACTTCTAGGGGAGGAGCCCTAGTAGCTATTTATAGAGACCTCAAGCTGCCTATTTATTTTGTAGGACTAGGAGAAGCTGTAGAAGATCTTCAGCCATTTTCCATTGAGCATTATGTTTCAGCCATTTTTGGAGGCTCAGAAGAGTCAGTATGAGGCCTCCTTTGTTAAAATTGTCGTTTCCTCGTTTTTCAGAAGATAGTGTGTCTTTCCCTTCTTGGATTTATCCCAGTGAGGAAGAGACAAGGCTAGTGGCCACTCTTTTAAGCTTTGTTCAAAGCCATTCTAAGGTAGTCTTTCTTTTGGATGAGGGTGTTTTGGCCTATATTCAGCAGCGTTTTTCGTGTATTTCAGCTTTTTTAAAAGACCAAGTAGTGATAGTACCAGGCTCTGGAGAGGGCTTAAAGACAAAAGAAATGTATTTTCAAGTTCTGGAAGCTTTAGAGGCAAAAGGCTTAAAAAGGGAAGATGCGCTCATTCTTATTGGAGGTGGGAGCCTCTTAGACCTTGGGGGCTTTGTGGCCAGTACGTATTTACGAGGCATTCCCTACTACAGTGTGCCAACTACTCTCCTAGCTTGTGTGGATGCAGCTATAGGAGGGAAAAATGGTATCAATCTTAGCGGTTCTAAAAATCGAGTAGGTACTTTTTATGAGCCAGCAGGTATGGCTCTTTTCTATCCTTTTTTGGACGGTCTCAGTTTTCGGGAAAAGGCTAGTGGATTTGCTGAGGTGATAAAATATAGCTTAATTGGGGATTTATCTTTTTTTGAGGCCCTGGCAGAAAAAACCCTGTTTGAGGCTTTTCAGCTCCAGTTTTTACAGACAGTGATTGCCCATTGTATAGCGATGAAGTTAGCTCTTGTGGAGCAAGATTACCAAGATAGAATCGGTAGGCGCTGGCTCCTAAATCTGGGACATACGTTTGGCCATGCGATAGAAAAAGTGAGTATGCATAGCCGATATACCCATGGAGAAGCTGTGGCTATTGGCCTGATGGGTGCGGCTTACTTTTCTGCTAGTTTAGGATATTTACAGGAAGAAGCATTGAAAATCCTAAAACAAGCCCTTTTCAATTACAGTCTTCCCACAGCCTTGTACGAGCCCTTGCCGATCACAGCCTTAGTAGAGGCTATGCATCAAGATAAGAAGGCAAAGCCATTGTCTTTGACTTTGGTTCTCTTGCGATCCATTGGGGAGGCCTTTGTCTATGAGCTAAAAAACCAAGATGCTTTACGAACTGTCTGGCTTCGGCTAGGAGGAGTAGTGAAATGAGAGTGAGTTTTATTATTTTTATGCTTGAAAACTTGAAAATTTTCAGGAGATTAGACAGATTTAAGGTCATATGCATCCTTCATCTATCATTCACCCTGAAGCAAAGCTAGATCCAAGTGTAGAGATAGGTCCTTTTTGTTATATTGAAAAGGGAACTATCCTCGGTGCAGGTTGTAAGCTTGGGAGCCATGTCATTATTCGTGAGGGAGTGCGTCTAGAGCCTGATGTATCGGTAGATAGCTTTTCAATTTTGGGAGGCCTGCCCCAGGACTTAGAGTTCCATAAGGATATTAAGTCTTTTGTGTCTATAGGCACTGGTACTTGTATTCGTGAGGGGGTGACCATTCACCGATCTAAATATAAGGGCGAGACTACTTATGTGGGTAAAAAATGTTACTTGATGGCGCACTCTCACGTGGGGCACGACTGTGTCGTAAAAGACAAAGTGATTTTGGCTAATAACGTACTTTTGGCGGGTCACGTGGAGGTAGCCGATAACGTAACTATAGGTGGAAACACCAGTATCCATCAATTTCTTCGGATTGGTGAGGGAGCGATGGTGGGCGGGTTTTCTGGCTTTACCAAGGATGTACCACCTTTTTGCCTGGTGGCTGAAAGGAACCGTCTTGCAGGTCTAAATCTTGTAGGTCTAAAACGCTTTGGTGTGACATCCCAGACCTTACAGGAACTAAAACGAGCCTACACGCTTGTTTTTGCCAAGATAGGGACTAGCCTGATGGATAAAGCTCAAACCCTGCTTGCGAGTGGCCAGTATAAAAGCCCTGAAGTGCAGACCTTTTTAGCCTTTTTCCAGCCTTCAAAAAAAGGTATCCTAACGCCTGATCTTTAAAAAAGATAGGGTTGTGTATGGACTTTGGGTTTATCTTTGAAGCAAGGATGATACTCTACTGGGTTTCGTCGACTTTGAAACAATACGATCCCTGGCCTTCAATTTCTTCTAGAAAGCTTTGATAGGATGCTTTCGCTTTAAGATTTTCAGGAAAGAGATCTGAAATAGCCTTTTCTCGTGCTTTTGCCTTATAAAGAGAGGCGACGACTTGAGTCATCTTTTTTACAACAGGCAAGCCTATAGCTGGTCTATCAAAGTCTCTTCGTCCTCTGGAATGGTAATGCTTAGACCAAATATTTCCTAAAGTTCTTAGGGTATCGGCGAGTTGCTCTTCAGAAAGGGTATCGAGGTAGTTTTCCCCATGTAAAGGTGATCCTTTTGATAGTAAAAACTGAAGCATCTCAGGACGCATTAATCTCAAAGCAGCTTCTAGTAGGGATCTATAATAAGGGTTTTGATAGATACGAAGCTCTTCTTCCTTTAGCTGCTCCAAAGCATCTAGAATATGTTTTTCAGAATCGTTGGGCTCAGCCATTAAAGATAGAATGTGATCTGCTCGTGGATATGAGGGGAGATTGGCAGTCCTACATAGATCTGGGGAGCTGTTGAGTATCGGAATTGAAGGAGGGATGGGTATCGAAGCGGGTGGAGTGGGTTGAGAAAATGGATGGCTGGGGGCTATGTTTGTAGAGAGCGAAGAGAGGGCAGTGGTAGGGTAATGCATAAGAAGATAGTTTCAATAGGCCTTTTGCGAAACCATTGTCTTTAGCTCCCTGGGTTCGGGCTTCAGGTTTCGCTCGTTGAGCTTCGCCCGACCCGTCGCTTTAAAAGCTACACCTGACACGTCGTTCTATGAGCTACTTGGCTACCCGACGTATCAGGCATCTCCACTACGCTGAAGCTACGGGAGACAGGTAGCTCGTAGAGCGACGTCTGAAGGCTCGGCATAGGGAGACCCCCGGCGGGCCAACCCAGATAATACGCAGGTCAGCAAGAGGTCTAATAAAGGTTAAGGCTAGTACAAAGCAGGGGATAGCTTTATAATTAGCCTCAATAGTATAGGTCGTTTCCTGAAAATGGCAACTGGGGACTTTAGAAATCATGTAAGATGAAAGTATAACTTTAAGGGGGGCAGCCCTATGAAGCAGAAATAAAAAAGCAGCATCTTTTCTAGATGCTGCTTGAAGCCTTAGGTCGCAAGCTTATGCGTGTATCTCGCTATTTTAAATAGCTAAACGTTGCGGCTAGATTTGGTACATGAATTTCTTTTCTCTTCCTGGATGTCATTATCTATCTTTGTAAGGTACTCTGTGAGAAGATTTTTTATGTTGCTGCTTGGTTTTTTTTCTGTACTCACCCATGACTTGCTATAGCGTTCTAGGCCTAGACGCTCTAGCAAGCTTGTTAGGTTCGGAATCTGCTTGCTATAAAGGATTTGCACTAGCGTTGTTGTCATCTGTGTAATAGCTTCTTTTGATGGGGTGCCTCTAGGCATCAAGATCGGACAAGAATTGCAACGAAGGTGAAAAGAGTAACTATTAAGATAGCTATTGATTGCGTGCATGAAGAATTCTGGGTTTAAATCTGCAAATAGGCCCCTTATATTCAACAAATACTCAAGCGCTTGAGGCCGGGAACAATCTACAATGGTTGCTGAAAGATCGTTATTCTCAGGGCTCCTCCAGCTGATCAATGCCTCGTCTGTCATAGATGATAATGTGCTAATAATAGGCGCTTCATCATCATTAGTAGCTTTTAGAAGACTATTTAAGCCTCCATCGATTTGCTGATCTAAACTAGGTGCTACTTGCATCCCTTGTTGAGCGTATCCTGCTGGAGGGATTTGGATAGCGTGAGCTCCTTGCAGTACAGGCAGTGGTTCGGGCTGTCCTGAATTTACCAACTGACATTCTTGTATATTCCTTATATTCATACTTTATTAAGGTTAAGGGTTAACAAATTATGATAAATTTTTTTAACAGGTTAATACATTCTTATGGTAAAACAAGAAAAATATGAGGATGAAGCAAATTTTAAGCAAGGAAGTGCTACTGTTTTAAAATCAGTAACTGGTGCACTAAAGATGCCGTAGATATTAGAGGTTCTCGCGGAGGGATTCTTTCTGAGCTGGCTAATAGGAAAACTATCCTAAAAGGCTGGTGCCCCAACTGAGCCCAGCTCCAAATCCAACGAGAAGCACTTTCTGGTCTGGAGAGATTTTTCTACTGCGAAGCGCCTCATCCAGGGCTATAGGAATAGAGGCAGCAGAGGTATTGCCGTAGCACTCTAGATTGCAAATAAACCGATCTAAAGGCAGTTTGAGGTATTCCGCCAGGGTTTCCACGATACGCATGTTGGCCTGGTGGGGGATGATCCAGTCTATCTTATCTGGCTCATGCTTTACTAAGAGCTCTTCTAGCGTCTTTCCTACTGTTTTCACTGCCCATTTAAAGAGCTCTTTCCCTTGCATTTGAATGTAGGGAGGTGCCCAGGAGCCTCCTTCTGGAGGAGTACCGGGGACTA
>CAZEFS010000055.1:1689-7103 GCA_964511545.1 uncultured Opitutales bacterium | reverse complement strand
ATGCTTTAAAATTAAATGCAAAAAGTGATATAGAATCAAATTATTTTATTAATGTAAATTACAAATTAACAGAGAAAAAAACTTTTTCAAGCTCGATTGGGGATAATTTACTTCCAAAAGATGTTATTGGTGAAATACCTATAGTTGTTTTAAACCCTGATTTTAAGCCAGGACATAAGATCTTAGACGCTATCCAGCAGGAAGCTCCTGGTCCTTTATTCGCAAAGCCTCAGCAGGTCTTCATTATTGTGATGGAAAGCCAAGATACTTGGCCCATGCTAGATGCATACCAGTCTCTTGGTCTTAACCCTTGCTTAAAAGCTATAGCCGAGGAGGGCTTTTGGGTCCGCGCTAGCGTCTCTAGCGGCTCAGGCACGCTTCCTTCGCTCAGCACCTTTATCACCGGCCTTCCTTTTGTGGGGGTATTTCCCAATTTTCACCCCTTAGGTACGAGGCCCTACCCCACTGCCCTAGCTCCTATTTTTAAGGACCTCGGTTACAGGGCTAATTTTTTTTATGGCGGCTACCTCAGCTGGCAGCGCATAGAAGCGTTTTGTAAAAACCAAGGCTTTGACGCTAGCTATGGCGGATCTCTGATGGGTCCTTGGGAGAATAATGAGTGGGGAGTCAACGATCAGCAGCTCTTTGACTTTGTTTTAAAAGAGCTAGACCCTGGGCAGCCCAGCCTCAATCTCATTCTCACCACTTCAAATCACCCGCCTTATACGATCAATCTTGCTGCTGAAGGCTGTCCTTTACCCTTACCTACAGCAGACCTGCCGTGGGACCATCCCGTAGCGCCCCGCCTACTAAAGATCCTCGCTCACACTCGTTACGCAGATAAATGCATCGGTAACTTTATAAAGCAGGCTAAGGAACGCTTTCCTAATGCCCTTTTTGTCATAACAGGAGACCATTGGTCGCGCCGCTTTATTAACAAAAAGCCGTCCTTATATGAAAGTCGTAGCGTTCCGATTCTTTTCTATGCTCCAGGCTTAGGAGATTTCAAATCTATCCAAAACCCTTTACAGATCTCCGCCTCACATCTGGATATCGTAAGGACAGTGGCTGACCTTTGCGCTCCTGTTGGCTTTCGTTATTATGCGCTGGGTAAGCATCTGTTTGATCCTTCTGCTTACCCTGCTAGCTTCGGCGCTGGGGTCATTCTCACCCCGTCGCATATCTTTGCTCCTCAGGCCAGTGCTGCCAGTGCAGAGGCCTTGCCGCATCAGACGAATTCTGCACCTGCCTCTACTCCTTTGCTAGAAGACAGCCAAGCCAAGGCCCTGAGCCTTCGCTACAAGGCCCTCCAAGCTGTAAGCTGGTGGCTCACTACGCAAGGGGTAGACCTTCCTTAATCATGCTTTAGGAATAGTTTGATATCGCGAAAACTATTCATCACGCGCAAGTCATACACTATAAAGGGCTGCTGGGCTTCGATGACTAGCCTCGCTCCCATTTTTTCGTAAAAGGTCCCCATCCGTTCTAAACTCGCGCCTCTGGGATACCGTTTAAGATCTTTCCAAATATAGCCTTTAATGCGCCGAAAGTCCTTAGCCTTTAAATAATTCAGAAGCCACATTAGCTCTGTAAATCCGCTCTTTAGGCCACGTTTGTACATATATGGGTTTGTTGTATGAGCTTTAAACCCATAGAAAACGAGTACTACTGTCTCCTCATCCTCCTCATCCACGCGGCATACAAACTCTACACCATCTTTCATAAAGCTGTAGCCTATCTGTATAGAATCAGGATTCCCCGGGGTAAAATAGCGAGGCTCTAAGACAAAGCCATCTTTCTTCAGGGATACAGATAGACGGTCTTTTAGGGTAGATTGAGCCATTGTGTCAGGAAATAATAAATACTTGCTTTCTCAATTACAGCCACATAAGCTGTAAGAAGAAGCTTATAGCTTTTATTCTTTTTATGCAATGCCCAAACTGCGCCTATGCAGAAACCAAAGTTTTGGATACTCGCAACGCTAATAATGACCAAGCTATCCGAAGAAGGCGTCAGTGCCTGCACTGCGGTTACCGTTTTTCTACTATAGAAACGATGCTCAGAGAAGGTATCTTCGTTATGAAAAGAGACGGCCGGCATGAAGAATTTTCTCAAAAAAAACTCCTCTTAGGCATAGAGCGCGCTACCCAAAAATGCGCCATCACTCTAGAGGAAGTAGATCAAGTGCTCAATACCGTCTTACAACATGTAGAACGGCAAGAGTCTCCCGTCATCTCTTCTAGGCAAATAGGAGACTGGACGATGGATGCCCTAAAACAGATCAACCATATCGCCTACGTTCGATTCGCCAGCATTTATAAAGAATTTAGAAATATAGAGGACCTCAAGCGAGAAATCCAAGCCCTCGAAGCCCCTCCCACTCTTATGGCTGATGACCACAGCCAAGCCCCATAAGCTGCCCATCATCAGGGCCAAGGAGACATCCTCCTCTTGTCCCCTTAGCCCTTTTTTTATCTGCTGTGTTGCCCAGGATAGGCTTCATCTCTAAGCGGAAACAAAAGCTGAGGGCCCCCGCAAGTACGAAGTTACCCACTCACCGCCCAAGCGGTGAATAGTTTGCGAATTATCTGCCTTGTAGCCAGCTATTCCCGTATTCATTTTTTGCATCTCATGATTGCCCGAAAATACGGCTAGGGTATAGAGGGCTTCTTGGTACTCCTGGTTTAAAGGCTCATCCGGAATAGGAATAGCATTTTCTGCATGTGTACGCGTTACTAAAAATTTTGTCTCTACATCCATCATACCGGTCCTATCTTTGCCGCTCTTACAGTTAAACGCTACTTTTGTTCCCATCAAATAGCACATGTAGGCTAAACGTGTTACAATTTTATAAGGCTCATTTCCAGTGCTGGCGTAGGCTCCTCTCCTGTAAATGTCTAAGACCTGCATAGCCAACGCCTCAACGTCTTGCTTTAATCTATCATTATGAATAAAGGGATTATTTAAAAATTCCCCAACTTTTCCCATCATCACGAGTGAATAATCCTCCCCAAAGAGCCATTCCATAGCCTCTTGATTCATAACCGAGTTATTTTTCCAAGAACCTAAAACACGGCTCCGCGAGCTAAAAGCCCCTAGGCCTTCTAGCGCAATACTATTGACCCCAAAATTCACCGCATGAATAGAAGGTTGGACAAAAAGGCCCTGCAAATTCCCATGTGCATCATAATACTTCACTTCATGAATCTTATCGCTAATAGCTCTCCAAGCCTTTGCCTGCTCTTCTATATGCAAACGCTCATTATAAAGATTTCCCAGAATGGGAGCACTCATAGACCGTACCCTATCTCCTGTTTGTAAGTTAATAGAAAGGATATCCAGCACTAGAGGAGATTCTGGGGTATAAGTCTTGGCATGTTCCAGTATAAAGGTATCTCCTATGACCATCGCCTGTATCGTCTCTACTGCACGGTTGATATTGGCTTGCAAACGCGCCTGAGGGTTTGCAATACCGTACGCACAGTGCACGCCATGCCGGTACGCTTCAAACCATAATTCGCCTTCAGGGCCTAGTAAAACCGTCTTAGCTAGATTCACAGCATGTACATTCTCTGAAATCGTGTGCGAGCATATCCCTTCACATTCATAGGTTTCCTGAAAAATATTACCTAATTTTTTAGCTGGGATAATAAGACTTTTAAGCGGCCATTCTTGCCTATTTAAAAATAAATGCACCTCATTATCAATAAGATCCCAGGGACGGGTATTTAAACAGTAAACTTGAGCATTCTTCAGCTTTGTTTTCACATTTAGGCCCCGAAAAAGGGAATTTCGCCCCAAGACTTCTTCCATTTTGATCTTTGCACTACCAATAACTTGGGTTTTCATATCTATCGGTAAATGATTGATATTCAGCTTCAAGTCATAAATTTCTTTGCGGACTTGTGCCTCAGAAAAGACCACTCCATTTGTTTTATCGTCTAAGTCTGGGTGGTATTCGTGTTCTTCTAGGCCTAGTTTTTTTTGATACGCATGCAATTCTCGCCTTAGGGCGACTAAAGCTGCTTCTTCATAGAGATCTAAGGCATAATAAATAGCTTCTTGCGATGCAGGGTCTTGCTGGATAAATTTTTCTAATACGTTTGCATGCTGTTCTGCGTACTCTATTGCTTTTTGAATATCCTCAATTTGTGAACGCTGGATCAAATCATCAGATAAAAAGTGCCTTTCCTCTTGAAATACATCTTTTTGTAAAATTGCCTCTACGTCTAGAGAATATTGGTCTCCAAAAAATAAGGACGAAGGCCTTCTTAAAGAGCTAGGGGGTTTTAAAGTCAAACGTAAAGAGTCTCTCAATTTATTCTTGGCTTCTAAAGAGCTTATGATTTTCTCTTTAGCTTGCGTCATCGCAAATATGTATTCTTCAGTCTTGGTCTTAATGATATGAGCATCATTGACGGTGAAGGGAAACTTACGCTTCTCTAAACGAGGAGAGGGTATTTTTTTATAAATACTGCTCAGTATAGCCTCTGGACTTTGTAAACGTTCTCCTTCCTGAATAATCCCGGGGCGAATCGGCAAGTTAAAACGACCATCTAAAGAGGAGTGCTGACCTAGCTCTGTGCTCTCGGTACTGCCCAATTCTTCTGAAGACTCTTGTTTGCGCTCCTGCGTTGCCCTCACTGCTTGCTGAGTAGAATTTTGAAATACAGTATGGGTCTGTTCCTGTAAAAGTAAGGGAGCTGGCTCGTGATTCCAAGCCCCAAAGGTTTCCTTATACTTCCGGCCAATCCACCGAGAAACACGTACCGGCTTAGAAGCAGAAGCTGCTAGATCTACATTCGGATCATCCCTTTTGGTTAAAGCCTCTAGGTATAGGTCTACAGACTTTTTGCGTTCCTGGTTGAGCTGTACAGAGTCTATCGTGTAATTATCCATAAAATAAGGGGTTTATAATGATACTTGATTATTGTATTAAAAATAATACAAAAAATCAATTAAATAAAATAAAAAGGTTTATTATTTCATTTAATGGAAAACAAAGTTCTTGACTTTTGTGTTTTCACCCTCTATTTTAAGGAGCATAATCATTCTTTCTCTTCTTTTTGTCTTATGCCTTCCCCCCAGCCCACACAGACTCAAAGTATACATGTGAGTAACCTCAACCCCAATGTCAAAGAGGCAGACCTTCGAGCCCTCTTTGAAAAATATGGTCCTGTCAAATCTGTTAAGCTCTTGCTAGACCCTGAAGGCTGTAGCCGTGGCTGTGGTTTTGTAGAGATGGAAAAAGGAGCAGCTCTTGAAGCCCTCCTAGACTTAAACAAGGCTCCCTATTGTGGCCAAGTGCTAGATCTTACCACCTAAAGCAGAACTCCCCCGTCGAACCAACACTAAAAATCTAAGCCATTTACACAATCCGAACAACAAGAACCCCCACACTTCCCGTTTATTCA
>CAZEFS010000055.1:0-1679 GCA_964511545.1 uncultured Opitutales bacterium | reverse complement strand
CCTTTGAAATTTATGAATTTTCTCCATTTCACAAAACTAGAACCTAGAAACTTCCTTTCTTGTCTTTGGCTTCAATCTAAAGACTCTTTCACTGAATATCTTGATGAAACCACCTGAACTCTAGATACCAAACCTTTAAATACCGCTGTTCAAAAGCTTTCGCCCTCGCGTATCCAGCCCAAACCCGTAAAACTAAAGCACAAAAAAGGCTAGCTTGTATAGACAAGCCAGCCTTTAAATAGTAGTCTAACGAAGAGCCTAAGATCTTAGAAAGAACAACGTAGCGCAAGCTCCACAGAGTGGATGAAGTTGTTGCTGACCTTTGTCTTAACACCAGCTACCTTTAGCTTAGGATTGGTGTAACCAAAGAAACGGTAGCCCAAAGATACTGTCCACTGATCATTGATCTTGTAAGCAGGACCAGCCATCAACTGATAAGCAAATACGTTGGCGTTACCATCTATTTTGGAACCTCCTGGGTTTTTATTTTCGATGTTCGCACGGACATTCGCCATACCTAGACCTGCACCAAAGTAAAGGTCCACTTGGTCCATTACAGGTAGGTCGTAGTAAACGTTACCCATAAGGCTGAAGATACTGAGTCCACCACTGAGATTAGTAGATTTTCCTCCGGCAACACCCGCAACAACAGGATTAATTTCCTTAGCTTTTAGGTTTTTGTAGCCAAGCTCAAGCTCGAAGCGGAAGTCATCAAAAGAATGACCGACTGCAGCTCCTACGTTGAAACCAGTTTTGTACTTTGCTTCAGAACCATTGTAGTTACCTTCTTTAACCTTAGACTTTGTACCAAAGTCTGCACCGCCGTGGGCGGATACGTACCAAGCGTCTGTTCTTGCGAATGCAGAACTAGCTACCATGCTAGCCGCTGCAACGATAGAGAATAGTTTTTTGTTCATAGTAATATATTTATATATAGTTTTTTGAAGTACTTCAGATACGAAGACCTAAAGCATCTCTTAGAAGAGGAGGATTTTTAAAATATTTCAGTCTGTCAATACTATTTTTATAAAAAAGCTGGGGAGTCAACCGCCTTGTACTATTGAGCTTTATTTTTGGCCAGTCTTAAGTAAAAAGCGGTCTAGGATATCGGTTTTTGGCATACTGATCCTCTATATAAGCCTGTACAGCCGGTTGATCTTCCTTAAAAGTAACGCCACACCAATGCTCCAGAGTGGGTATGACTTTTATCTTATGAGATGGAGAGGCTTTTAGCCATTCGGTCAAAGCCTGAGGGAGAAAGTATTCGGCTGCTATATCAGCAGATTTGGCTGCTTTAAAGGCTGCAAAACCTTTTTCAAGACTAGCCCATATCGAAGGCTGGAGGCCCCAGCAATTTAAAGACACGCTCGTATCATCTGCAAATATTGATCCATTTTCATCTACAATCACAGCCGTTTCTAGACGGTATAAACCTTTTTTTTCTTCTAGGCTGATTAAATAGCCCTCACTGTTTTGCGTGCATACTGCTCTAGAAACACCCCCTTGGGCTGAAAGCGTCTGCCCTAAAGCATAGCTGATGAGGCACAGGTCTTGAGAGGGTTTTTCTAAAAAATCAGCTAAAGCCTGAAAAGCCGCTGGCCCATAATAGTCATCTGCATTCACCACTCCAAATGGCCCGTTGATGTAGGGACTAGCGCACAGCACCGCCTCTCCTGTGC
>CAZEFS010000054.1:0-7288 GCA_964511545.1 uncultured Opitutales bacterium | reverse complement strand
TCATTCGTTGCAACAGACTGTGGAAGATAGCCTAGATGTGCTTGCGTACCCTGATTAGATCCCTTCCCCCAAAACCCTCCAGATCCCACAGAGATGAGCGACTGGCGCAAGTTCCACCCCACGCCTACACCCTTAGGATCTACTAGTTGGGGAGCTGCAAAGGATAAGATACGATTTCTTTGATAATCTTTTAACGGCACCCATGAATGTGCCTGGTAGGCTCCTAAATCTCTCATCGGAGACAGCTTATGTTTTTTCAAAAAACAATGATAGTTGCGTATATCCCAGGCAACCACGGCCAGTAAAGCTATAAAAAGCAGAAAAAGGCTAATGAAAAAGCGTTTAGGTAATTTTGAAACAAAAAGGATGGCAAAAATCATCGGCGGGAAGATCAAAGCTGAGCCCAGATCTGGCTGTAAAAAGATAAGAAATATGGGCAAGGCACTCACCCCGAATACTTTTAGCAAAGCAAAGCTAGACTCTCCTAGCCTACCGATCTTAGACCGGGCAAGGATGCTACAGAGTAAGATCAAAGTACCAATTTTTGCAGGTTCAGAAGGCTGGATAGAAATGACTTTTAGGTTTAGCCAGCGCAAACACCCAAAGTGCCGCTGGCCAAGAGGTGTCCATAATGCTAAAAGAAACCCTATGCAAAAAAAATAAAGCCAATGGGCATACCGAAGGTAAACCTTGTAATCCACAAGCGATAAAAGCGCATAGACTAAAAAACTAATACAAAACCAAAATACTTGCATCTTCCACTGCTGGCCCTGATTGTAACTTTGGGCAGACTTTACTGCAAACACACTAAAAATACTCAGCACCAGCATGCAAAAAGGGTTCATCCAATCTGTCCGCTGGGAGGCAGTATGCTTAAAAAACGCCTGCAGTCTCCGGAAAATAGCCCTGAAGTCAAAGGTATAGTATTTCACAAAATAGATAGTGAAGTCGCAATTACACAAGCCTTAGCTTTGTGCAGTGCTAAGGGTTTTGCAAGGCTGATTCTAGGCAATGTTTTTAGTATTTAAAAAAGAAAATTTTGGACAAAAAAGCATCCATCTCCCAGAAAGTTTTGGACCCAGAAAGCTTTGGATGTTTTTCAAGTCTCCGATGATTGATTTTTCTTAACAGCTGCTTTCCGAACTAGGCTTGGCTTAGCTTTAGAAATAGTTTCTTTTTTAGAGGCTTTGGTTGCTTTTATAGATGGCTTGTCTCCTGCTATTTCCTTAGTCTTAGCACTGCGCTTGGCAAGGCTTGGGTCTTTAGCGGCAAATTCAAAGCCGATTTCAGCGTTATTTTTTAAAACAAGATGTGCTGAAAAGTAACGACCGGTACGTTTGGAGCGGAATTTATCGAGAAGATCAGTCTTTTTATCTTCAATGAGTTTGATAAATTGTTCTGGTTCAATCGCTCTTTCAAGAAGGACACGACTCAGCCTAAAATTACACGTACCATCCTTTTTTACCTGATGCTCACACGCATAGGAAGTAGGCAGCTCATACACCTGGCCTGCTGGATTTTGCGTACACTTGGGACAGATACCTAAAGCCTTGTATTGATTCAGGTCTGTGAGCTCAGCGTGGGCATGGGCTTCATCTATAGCTTGGGCGTCAAAAACAAAGCGAACCTTATGCTCTTCATCGAGTTTTAAAATAGCTGAAAAAGCCTTGCCTTGCTTAGAGCGAAAGCCGTCTAGGGGACCAATTTTACCATCTTTGATAAGCTTTCTCACTTCTTCTGGCTCTATCCTACGATTTCCAATAACTTTATTCACCACAAAGGCCCCATCTTTTGAGCGGTAGGCCCGGATGGTATCCAACAAAGGTGTACCATCGATAGGTGAGAGCAAGTCTGTCTCCTCAGCGTGCATATTCGTTTCATCAAAGTTTTTAGCCTTTTCTACGATATCCGTTGTCAGGCTTCCGATAGCTCCCATAAAGCTACCTCGTGTAAGCTTGCCTTGCTCAATTTGTCTCAGCTTAAACTCCCACTCTCCAGTTAAGGCTGGGCTAGTAAGGGCTTCGATACGAATAGCCTTCAAAAAGTCGATCAAATGCTCTGCTTTTGTAGTGGAAATGATATCTCTATGGTGGCGCTCTAGGTACTTTTCATGAATCAAATGGTCAATGGTTTGGGCACGTGTAGCGGCCCTTATCCTTCATCGCAGCGGATAGTTCCTCATCTTCTACGAGCTTTCCAGCCCCTTCCATAGCTGCTAAGAGCGTAGCTTCAGAGTAATGCGGAGGGGGAGTGGTTTGATGGGTATGAGCCTCAACACTCAATACTTTTGCCTCAGGGGGGGACCCATCCTTAGGCCCTATAGGGGGTAAAGAGGCTTCTCCTTGTAGGGCTTCTTTGCCGTAAACTGCTAACCAACCTGGAACCACTAAGACCTTGCCTTCAGTTTTGAAACTATAGCCAGCTAGATCAGAGTAACGAGTAGTGATATCATACTCTGCTGAAGGGTAAAAAATAGCTAAAAAGCGCCGGACTATCATGTCATAGATCTTTGCCTCATCATGCGTAAGATCTGCATGGCATTCCGTTGTGGGGGTAATGGCAAAGTGATCACTGACTTGGGCGTTATTAAAGATACGTTTATTAGAGCCATTGACCCAATGTTTATCTAAAATAGTTTGCGAGAAGGGCTTAAATTCAGTTTTTAGCTGCTGCAAGACCTGTTTGCAGTTCTCCACGTAGTCTTCAGGCAAGGCGTTAGAATCCGTCCTTGGATAGGTGATCATCTTATGCCTTTCATAGAGCGATTGCAGTATCTGCAAGGTACGACCCGCAGGAAGGCCAAAGCGGTTATTTGCCTCGCGCTGCAGAGTAGTCAGATCATAAAGCCTAGGAGCAGCTTGGGTGCTCCGCTTTTTTTCTTCGCGTAAGCTCGCTCTATCTGGTTTTTGGATCTCCTTTAGGATAAGCTCTAGCGTGTCTTTGTCCCAAAATCGGTCTGCCCTATCATGCTTATTTAAGGCCTCTTTATAGTCTTTGCGTTGTAAAAAGCCCTCGTATTCGCCAGCTTCTACCTGAAATTTACCACCTACTTTCCAATAAGTTTGGGGGATGAACTCTCGAATTTCCCGTTCTCTTTCAACAACTAGGGCCAAGGTTGGGGTTTGTACACGGCCCACAGTGGCAGCTTGGCCACCCTTAAATCCAAAAAGACGTGAAGTAATAACGCGCGTGCCGTTGATCCCAATCAGCCAGTCAGACTCTGACCGGCAGCGGGCCGCATCCTGTAAGGGTAGCATAACAGCTCCCTCTCGTAAATCTTTATAGGCTTTTAAAATCCCCTCCTTTGTCATGGAGAGCATCCACATGCGCTTTATCGGTTTTTTACATCCAGCCAGTTCATAAATATAAGTAAAAATCAGTTCTCCTTCCCTTCCAGCATCGCAGGCGTTCACCACTTCTCCCACATCCTTGCGGCCTAAGAGCTTTTTAAGGCTAATAAATTTTTTACTCATTTTCTCGATAGGCTTGAGTTGAAAGCGCTCTGGCAAAATCGGCAAAGTTTTTAAGGACCAAGCCTTGAGCTTAGGATCGATATCCTGGGGCATAAAAAGCTCTACTAGGTGACCCACAGCTGAGGCGATAATAAGGCCGTCCCCCTCGTAGTAATCGTCAACTTTTTTAACCTTGCCTATAGCCTTGGAAAGATCCGCTGCAACGCTAGGTTTTTCAGCAATGATAAGTCTTTTCATGTTGTTTCAAGAGGAGGGGGGGTAAGCAGATAAAAGAAATTGCAAGATCATTTCAAAGCGATAAAACCTATGTTAGCACAGGTCTAAGAAAACAAGAAAGGGCATCCTTCTTTCCTCTTACTTTCTGCAATACCTGAGCTTAAAGCTTTAAGCCTCAAAAGCCTAGCACTTAAAATAAGCACTCAGGAAAAATTATACCCCTACATTTGTCAAGCCCCTTAGCACAGTAAGAAACAGCTATCAACAAAGAAAATCTGATGCATCTGAGGCTTATAAACATGGTAGCATCGCTTAGGAACCCATGTCTGCTCTATCTATAAAAACCGTATCCCCTACCGATACTTTTTCAAAAAGAGCTAGTACATCCTGGTTTTTCATGTTAATACAACCTTGGCTAAACGGTATACCAATCTGACCTTCTTTATTGGTGCCATGAATGTAAATATAGCGGCCATGCGTGTCACAAGACAGCCCTGCTTCATTTTTGCCTTTATTTAGACCTTTCTCCAGCCCTCTAAGCCATAAAATACGGCTGGTAATGAGACCTGCTTGAGGTGGGTATACTGCATAGGTTCTCCTTGTAGAGATACGGGACTGAAATACCGTACCTAGCGCTTCCCCATCCCCAATCTTTTCAGCAATGACATGCTTACCCCAGGGCGTACCGAAAGAATTTTCTATGCAAGAGGGAGGGTTTTTCGAAGTAGATACAGGGTAGATTTGCTCTACACTAAAGTCTTTTACCCAGTATAACTTCTGTTCTGGGATCGAAATATAGATCCCGTTTCCATTCAGTTTGGATTGAATTATACGCTCCATATGTCCATTCATTCCATTAAAAATACGATAACAATACAAGCTTTATTCAGGATTGAGGGAAAGATTTTTTAAGGCAGCCTTCAATTCTTTGCCGGCTTTAAACTTAATGATAGTACGCTCAGGGATGATCACGTCTGTCTGAGGCTGATTGGGGTTGCGCCCAATGCGTTTTTTGCGAACCTGCAGTTCAAACACCCCAAAATTGCGTAATTCTACAGGCCTTCCAAGAAGAAAAGCATGGGCTATGGCGTCTATAGTTTTTTGCACGAGCAGCTGAACTTGTGCTTGTGGGAGCTGGGTGTGCTCTGTTACGTAATGGACAATATCTTTTTTTGTAAAGTTTTTAGGCATACATAAGAAGGTTTGATAATTTAAGGGGGAAAGTACTATTTTAGGAAAACGAAGACAAAAAGCAAACCATCTTCTTAAAAACAGCTTTACAAAAAACTATATTTTTCATTTGTGATCCTAGCAAAACCTGTATAAGCTTCAATCACGATTTATGAGCAACAACCATGATAGCAACAATCCCCTAGAAGAATTACAAAAACAGTTTGCTGAACTCTTCGGCAAGGGCAGCAAAGTTACCCTGCCCTTTCAATTGGATGAGGGACCTAAAAAAACAGACCCAGAAGCTGAGTACGAGCAGAAAACCAAGGATGAGGAAACCCTCAGGCGAATCCAAGCATTCAACCTAAAGCCCAAAGAAATACGTGACTATTTGGATAGGTTTGTGATTAAACAAAATAACCCAAAAAAGGTTTTATCTGTAGCCATTTGTGATCACTACAATCATGTGAGGGCTTGTTTAAAGGATCCATCCCTACTCAGCAAAGACTATAGCAAACAAAATATCCTCCTCCTAGGTTCTACAGGTGTGGGGAAAACTTATCTGATGCGGACGATAGCCAAGCTCATTGGTGTACCCTTTGTAAAGGCAGATGCGACTAAGTTTTCCGAAACGGGCTATGTGGGTGGAGAGGTAGAAGATGTCGTAAGAGACTTAGTAAAGGCTGCTAATGGCAATATAGAGCTAGCCCAATATGGCATTATCTATATTGATGAGATTGATAAAATTGCCTCTGAAGGCTCCTCTAATGGAAGAGATATATCGGGCCGAGGCGTACAGATCAACCTCCTGAAGCTGATGGAAGATACTGCAGTGAATGTCTTTAGCTCGAATGATATTATGGGGCAGATGCGCTCTGTCTTTAACATGGGAGGCAATCCTAAAAAGCAAAAACCTACGATTAACACGCGGCACATTTTATTTATTGTGAGTGGAGCCTTTGATAAATTAGCAGGTAACGTTAAACGCAGGCTAAACCACAATGCTATAGGCTTTACTTCAGCTTCTTCTTTGGAAGACCATTCCTCTAACTACCTTCAAAAAGCCAATACGGCAGACTTTATTACATACGGATTTGAGCCAGAATTCATCGGACGACTTCCCATCCGTGTAGCCTGCGAACCCTTAAAAGAAGACGACTTAGCGCAGATTCTCCTTTCCTCTGAGGGCTCTATTTTAAAACAGTATAAAGAAGACTTTAGAGGCTATGGCATAGACTGCACAGTAGAACTAGACGCTATTCAGGAAATAGCCAAAAGAGCTGCTGTAGAACAGACAGGAGCAAGAGGCCTGATGACTATCTTGGAGCATACCTTTAGGCCTTTTAAGTTTGAGCTGCCGTCTAGCCCTATAAAAGATTTTACCGTAACGGCTCAAACGGTGACCAACCCAGATCATGCTTTAAAAAGCCTTCTGTCTACCATCCATTCTGAGCCAGTTCTAGGGCTAGAAGAGGACTTGCAGCGCTTTGTGGAAGCATTTGAGATTGAAAATGGCTTAAAGCTAAACTTTGAAAAGCAAGCCGTGACTCGTTTATTAACTTTAGCTGAAAGGCAAAAAAAAGGGGTACGTTTGCTCTGTGAGGATTTATTCAAAAACTTCGCACATGGGCTAAAACTGATAGCCCGTAATAGCCAGCAAAAGGTCTTTACTATTTCAGCTGAGGTAATAGAAAATCCAGAAAAAGAGCTGTCTCAGTGGATCATTCATAGTTTTAATGAAAGCCTAAGCCATGCCCCAAGCGAAAGCCGTTCATAATCTTTTTACCAGCATTGCTAGCCATTATGATAGGATGAATCATATCCTGAGCGGAGGCGTAGACTGTTACTGGCGAAAAAAACTGATCCAAAGCGTAGTAGGCACTGCCCCCAAAACGGTGCTAGACTTAGCCACAGGCAGCGGTGATGTAGCCCTAGCCTTAAAAACCAAACTAGGCACCAGTAGCCATATCGTCGGGCTAGACTTTTGCCAAGCCATGCTAGATGAAGCTGAAAGAAAAAAACAAAAAAAAGGCCTAAGCCTAGACTTTATCTGCGGAGACTGCCACCACCTTCCCTTTGAAAATAATAGCTTTGATGCGGCTACGCTCGCCTTTGGCTTGCGGAACTTTGAAAATAGAAGGGCGGCCCTGGAAGAGATCCGGCGCGTACTGAAACATCCTGGAGGCATTTTATGGGTTTTAGAGTTTAGCCAGCCGCAGGCTTGGCTAAGGCCGCTTTATTATCGGTATCTCAAGTTTTTTTTGCCCCTAATAGCCCACTTAGGGACAGGATGCAAAGGAGCCTATGACTACCTTGCAAGCAGTATAGAAGGGTTTCCCACTAAAGAAAGTCTCCAAAACGAAATCTTAGGAGCGGGCTTTTCAAACGTTTCAGCGCTAGGGCTTACAGGCTCTTTAGTAGCCATCCAC
>CAZEFS010000053.1:0-7434 GCA_964511545.1 uncultured Opitutales bacterium | reverse complement strand
ATTTGTGTTAGGTGGTTGCTAAGAACTTGTTCAAGCTGCGGGGGGAGGGGGAGGCGCCTGCCGTCTCCCTCCGCCAAGCCTTCGGGAGACACTCCTAGCTCTAACTTCACTTCAGGAGGGCTTGCCACCCGAAGCTCAGAGAGCGTAGGGTGGGGGAGGGGGTTAGTAGAATTAGCCTCCTGGAAGGTTAGGTTTTGCAGATTTGATGTTAGTAATTCTACTTCGTGGCAGGATTGAGTAGTAGAGACAGCAGCGCTTGGATGGTAAGCTGGGAAGGAATGAAAAGAAGGGTTGGAAAGGTTGTGGGTGCTATCCATGGAGTCGGTTTGTGTAGAGTTTTGTTATGGTTTGTGGGTGAAGGATGGAAGGAGAGGTAGGGTGGAGTTTTTGGATCGGGAAGGCAAGGTTAAAAATTTTAAAAATGTATCTTCACTCATCTATATCTGTGTTAGCAGATTTAGTAGTATAGCTAGGAAATTTTTCTTGTATGGCTGTTATTTTTGACGTTACAATTTGGCGGAGAACGCAATTGAGGAAATCATAGAATGTATCATTGGGTATGGTATTGAGTGAATCATGGAGTGAATCTGAAAGCTGCAAAGAATTGACATCTTTTATTTTAAACAATAACAAATACATGTTTAAGATGTTTGTTACAGTGTCATTTAGCTTATAATTGTTGTTTTCCTCCTGTATCTTGATCCATGTCTTAGATGTCTTAGAAAAGGTATTCTTGAGTAAATTATCCCAAGAATGTTTATCGGGGGAGGCTAGCCGACTGACAAAAGCCTGAAGCACTTCTAAGGAAAGCTCTTCTTGTGTATTTAGAAATATATTAGTTAAGCGTTCTATGTGTTCTTCTGGAAACTCTTGAATTTGATTGATCAGAGCTTGTTGACAATCTTCGTTGTAATTTTGAATGGCTTGGATCTGGTGATCTATATTATTATTTAGGGTGGGAATATGAGATTCAATAGGGTTAGGAGCAGGATTAGCGGTGGTTGCACCATTTGGGGGAGGAGGTCCTTCAATGATAGTATTATTTGAACCAATAGGGGGAGTTCCATTGCTACCACTGCCATTATCTATTCTCATATATAGTATCATTGAAGCTATTAGTTGTGAGTGAAGTTTAGTTTATTCTCTTAAGCCGAAACGTAGGCCTTAAAAAGAATTAAGGTTTGGATAACAAAGTGGGGTTAAAAAGTCAAGCAAAAAATTAACGAAAATGTATTTTTTGGCTTTAATTTTTATTTTGGCTAGGGTTTATCAGGGTAAAGTGATTGAAATAGTGAGATTGAGGCGGAATATTTTCGGTAATGGGAATTTATTCTCGGATTAAAAGGATTGGGGTTTTTTACGAGTGTTTCTAGATAGGGATGGGCCTAGATTGGCTTTTGCTTTCACTGGGCGAGGCGCTAAGAAGCTGGGGAAAGTTAGGGGTAGTTTTTTATTTACAGGAGTGAACAAGATTTTATCCCACTACCTGACAAAAAAGTGAGTAAGCTGAAAACCGCATAAAAGGGAAAAAACTGGCATCAAGCTTTTATGAAACATCAAAAACTTACCCGATGGGTATGTGAACTTATTTCATTTATCCGGTTAAAACGGATAGATCCCTTTCTCATTCAGATCCATTTTTTACTCGATCTTATTACTCCTTGTCCCTTCTTTTACCCTGCCTATGCGCCCTAATTTTTTTTTGCCAGGTACTGTGGTCCTTGATAGGGCTTGATCTCATTTGTTTTTTATGTATCACAGGTATGGATATGGCTCAGTATAATTGGATGTTTCGCCTGGCGCAGCAGATGTCTTATGCGGTATTAAACTCTCTATTTTGTTTAGAGGTAGAGGGCTTAGAGAATATCCCTCAAGTGGGCCGATTTATCCTAGCAAGCAACCATGCGAGCCATTTTGACCCGCCGGCTCTAGGCGCTATTATTGGGAGAAATGTCTTCTTTTTTGCAAAAAAAAGCCTCTTTAAGCCAGGTTTTGCGAAATGGCTCCTAGACCAGCTCAATACCATTCCGGTAGACCGTGATGGCGATTCGGATATAGGGGCTCTGCGGCGTACGATTAAAGTTTTGGAAGAAGGCGAGGGCCTCGTACTCTTCCCGGAAGGGACACGAACCCGTGATGGTAGCCTTGGCCAACCCAAACCTGGCATCGGCCTGATTGCCTGCAAGACCCAGGCCCCTGTCATCCCCGTTGTGATTCGAGGCTCGTATGATGCTTTACCTCGGGGGGCTCGTTTCCCTACCTGGGGGCATCCGCTCCGGATTCATTTTGGCAGGCCCCTTTTGCCGGCAGCGTATGACTCTCTTAGCAAAGATAAGGAACGGTATATCCAGGCGTCTCGCATCATTATGCAGGCTATAGAGACCTTATGGCTTAAGGAAAGCTAAGGGTAGTCTTATTTAGAGGAGTGAAAGAGGAACTGAAAGCGAAACCCTAGCGTTTGTGAGAGCGCTGAGGCTCTGCACTATGCCTGCTTGATCTGTCTTAAGGACTATGAACCCACTCTACGTCTTCTAGCTCATCCAGATTTAGCCTTAGGCCTAGACGTTTAGCAGAACTGAGGTTGATCCACGTTTTTGTATTTTGCGGAGCTTCTATGGGCAAAGAGGAGATAGGTTTGCCTTCTAGAATAGCTAAGGCTTTTTGGGCTGTAGCCTCTCCTATCGCTTCATAGGTAATGCCATGCGAGGCGAGAGCGCCCTGTAGTACTAGGTTTGGATCGCCGGTTATGATAGGCTTTTTATGGCTAAAAGCTAGGCGCAAAAGCGTTTCTAGAGCGGATACAGCCGTATTATCTGTGGGCAAATACATTAGGTCTACCTTCGGCAAGAGGTACTGGGCGGCAGTGGCTACATTTTGGGCGTTTGTAGCAGGGCCTTCGATAAAAATAAAATCTTTCCCTTCAGCTTTCAGTTTGGCTACAATTTGTATAGAATTGATCTCTCCTGGGTTATAGATGAGGCCTATGGTCCTGGCCTGTGGCAGGAGGCGGCGAATGAGGTCTAGCTGTTCTGCAATCGGTTGGGTGTCCATCACGCCTGTTACCAAGCCATCAGGGGCATCCAGTGAAGCAACGAGCTTGGCGGCGATGGGATCGGACACGGCTGCAAACACCACGGGTATGCCCTGTTTTTTTGCCACTGAAAGGGCAGCCTGGGCCGAGGGAGTGGCTATGGCTACAATGAGGTCCACCGGAAGGCCCGCATACTTTTGAGCGATTTGCAAGCTCGTGCTGAGGCTGCCATGCGCATTTTCACTGAGGATTTTTAAGCCTTCAGGATAGCGGCCGCTTAAGGCTTTTACCACACTTGCCTCCACTGCGTTTAAAGAGGGGTGCCCCACAATCTGCATAATGCCCACCACCCTATCTTTTGCAGAAAGCCCCAGAGCTAGGCCAAAGAAAGCCCAGAAAACACAGAAACAGCGTAAGCGCATCATATAGGCTATGCTTGAGGGAGTCTTCTTTAAAGGCAATTCAAATTTTATTTCGCTTGCCTGAGGGCGTCTTATTTGTAAGCCTCATGCCCTTCTATGGAAAAGCATTTGAAGCATATTGCTACGGTGGGAAGTGCTACGTTTTTATCCCGCTGCCTAGGCTTAGCAAGAGATATGCTGCTTTTTAGCCTCTTAGGCGTTTCAAGCTTTAGCTCTGCTTTTTTGCTCGCTTTTACGATTCCCAACTTATTTCGTCGCCTCCTAGGAGAGGGCGCACTCAGTTCTGCTTTCATCCCTTTGTTTTCCGAAACCCTGGAAAAAGAAGGGCAGGGCCCAGCGTTTTATTTTCTAAATTATACCCTGTCCGTCCTCTTATGTGTCTTGTTAGGCCTGTGCGCCTTAGGTGGGATAGGGATTCTGGCTTTAAAGGCCTTTACCCTGAATGACTATACGTACCTAGAGTGTCAGCTGAGCTTAATGCTCTTACCGTATGTCTTTATTGTCTGCGGGGCGGCTATTATAGGGGCAGGTCTTAATGTATTGCATTCCTTTTTTTTGCCTGCTTTATCAGCTGTATGGCTGAACCTAGCGATGATTGGCGCTTTAGTAGCCTGTATTTTGCTAGGGATTCTGGATCCGGCAGCCTTAGTGTGGGCTTTAGTGTGGGGAGTGTTTTTTGGGGGAGCTTTCCAGATCATTTTACCTAGCTGGCTTTTAATGCAAAAAGGCTGGCAGCCTAGATTTGCTTTGCATATGGGTTTTAGAGAAAAAGAGCTGTTTAACTTATTTTTACCAGCAGCCCTAGGGGCTTCTATTTTTCAAATTAATAATGCGGTTTCGAACTTTTTGGCCTTTGCTGTAGATACCAAGGGTGTCTCTTTACTGTATTTATCCAATCGCCTGCTAGAGCTTCCTCTAGGACTTTTTGCGGTAACTATTCACACCGTACTATTTCCAACTTTAGCCCGGGATATCGCTAGAGAAGACTTTTTAGCTGCTAAGGCAACTTTTCGCCATGGGGTGCGTCTTTTGTGGGCGATTACAGGGCCGGCGGCTTTAGGCTTAGTGGCACTGGCTGAACCCATTGTGGGCTTTTTATTTCAGTGGGGTAAGTTTTCTGCTGTGGATGTGAACCTTGCATCGGGAATGGTACGTGTCTTTTCATGTGCGATCCCTTTTTATGCTTTGGCTGCTTTTAGTACGCGGGGTTTTCATGCGCTAAAAGATACTAGAACGCCTGTCCGTCTAGCTGGCTTTGCGTTTGGGGTAAATCTGTCCCTGGCTTTGCTACTGATGAAGCCTTTAGGGGTTATGGGCTTGGGCTATTCGAGCCTTGCTTTTTCGATATTTCAGGCTATGAGCCTCCAGTTTTATCTGAGTAAAAAACACTCTGCTTTTCTGATTCAGGGCTTGAGCGGGTTTTTTATTAAAATTGTAGGTGCTAGTCTCAGTATGGGGCTTTTTGCTTATGGGGCTTCTTGTGGACTGCGTTCTATCATTACCCAGCCTAAATTTGCACAGTTTTGCATTTTGCTAGGAGTGATACCGGCTAGTGTGTGTCTCTACCTTCTTTGCTTATATGGTTTAAAAGTTGAGGAATATCATACCATTCTTGGCCTCATACGTAAACGCTTTAAACATACAAAAAAAATGGCATAGAATAGCCCTGAAGCCTCAAGTATACTTGCTAGGGGCCCTTGTTTGGCCTGTGGCCTTGCTTTTGCATTATTGGATTGACTTTAGAGTAGGATCTTTGTTTTCCTATAGGTCTGTTTAAAAAAAACTATAGAGTAAATTTCAATCCTACCGTCTATGTCCCAGCACAATAGTTTTAAAATTGGAGGAGGCAGCTCCCTCAAAAAGCGTACAGTCCTCAAGCGTGCAGAGCGTGTCGCTCTTATGCGCAAGCGCAAGCAGTGGCAAGAAGGCCGCCGCCTGACTGGCCTACCTAAGACCAAGCTAGAAGCCTAAGATCCGGCCCCCTCGCCGTTCAACTGAGGTGCTTCCTAAGGGCGCTTTAACTTTAAAGAGTGCCATTCCTTATCGCTCGTTTCACAAGCTTTTTTAGAGAATGAACCATCCCACAAAGTTTAGCTTAGATTTTGAAAAACCCTTAGAAGTCCTCCAGGCTCAGCTAGAAGCCTTGCGCTCTAGTGCAGAAGCAGGAAATGGATCCGTTCAGGAAGAGCTCTTGCAGCTAGAGAAGCGAGTAGATGCCATCAAGAAAGAAATTTATGCTCATCTGAGCCCGTGGCAGCGTGTCCAGCTTGCTCGCCATCCAGAAAGACCCTATGTGCTAGACTATTTTAGCCGTATTTTTGAAAACTTTCAGGAGCTGCATGGAGATAGGCTTTTTGGAGATGATGGCGCTATTGTGGGAGGCTTGGCTAATTTCGATAAAGAGCCTGTCATGCTTATTGGTCAGCAAAAAGGAAGGACTACCAAAGAAAAAATACAGTGCAATTTCGGTTCTCCTCATCCAGAAGGTTATCGCAAGGCCTTGAGGCTCATGAAAATGGCTGAAAGGTTTGGCTTACCCATTATCAGTTTTGTAGATACTGCTGGTGCTTATCCAGGAATAGGGAGCGAAGAGAGGCACGTGGCGGAAGCGATAGCTGTGAATATCCGCGAGATGAGTCACCTTAGAGTACCGATTGTGGCCATCATTATAGGTGAAGGAGGTTCAGGTGGGGCCTTAGGTACGGCAGTAGCGGATACGGTATTGATTCTTGAAAACGCTTATTACTCAACCATTTCTCCTGAGGGCTGTGCAGCCATACTCTGGAAGGATCGGGCTTTTGCCCCACAAGCAGCTGAAGCTTTGAAAATAACAGCTCATGAGCTTTTAAAAATGGGTATTGTAGATGGCGTTATCCCTGAGCCCTTGGGGGGGGCTCACAGAGATTACGATGGGACTGCCCACACTATTCACCAAGTTCTCGTAAAAGCCCTCAAATCCCTAAAGTCTTTGGCTCCATCAGATCTACTGGATAAGCGCTATCATAAATACCGTAGCATGGGTAGATTTATAGAGGGGATCAATTCTATTTAAAAGATTATTAGCTACCCTACCTGACAAAAAAAAGGGGCAAGGTTTAAGCTTGATAAACAGTGGGAAAGCTGGCGTCAAGTTTGTATGAAAAACAAAAAAACTCACCCCATGGGTGGAGTTATATTTCACTTAATAAGTCAAGAGCAAATTGCTTAATGAGAATGATGAGGGGAATGATTACGTTAGATCGCTTGCAAAACTACGTATTTTGTTTCCTGGATAGGAAAGTTGTATTTATTTGTCTTGGCCGGCCTGTGGCCTGAAGCCTTGGCGTAGGGGGAAGTGTACAACAAGCGTAACAAAGGATTCCGATCTTATTTTTGACGAACCCAGGGAGCTAAAGACAATGGTTTCCCAAGTGGTCTAGTTTTGAAGTATGCCGCAGATCAGCTTATACCAGCTAGCGAGCTCTTAGCTTATAAAGAGCTTGAACTTTTTGGTGATCTCTCTTGTATCTCTCTAAAGAAGAGAAAGATTTATTCAGAGCGATGAGGCTAGCTTTTTGTGAATTTAGTAAATTCGTTTTTTTAGATGTATTTCCTTGAAAAACAGCACCGGACTGTTTCAATGGCTCAATATGCTACAAGGCTTCTTCAGGTGGCTTCTGTTTGTTCTCCTCCTCGGGGGTGTCCCTTTAAAGGGCTTTGGTTTCAATAATCTAAAGCAAACGATTGCGCTGCAGGCTAAACCCTTAGATAGTGTTCAACTCATATCTGTACTGGAAGAAAAGGAGCCTTTCTCATCTCAATTTGTAGCCACCTTGCTAAACGGAGTAGTGGTGAACGAAGGGGGTATTCTTACGCAGGAAGGATACATTATAGAAGATACGCAAACTAGCCTACGAGATCAGCACCGTTTACAGAATAAAAATCGGGATCTGAGTTCTGAAAATCCACTTTTTTTCAAAGGTAAGCTAGCGGTGATTGCAT
>CAZEFS010000052.1:0-7455 GCA_964511545.1 uncultured Opitutales bacterium | reverse complement strand
ATACCGACTGAAAAGGTTGGTACCTACGTGGATCCCAAGGATTGGAATGCCCTTCTAGCTAAGCCAGGTGTGATCGCTATAGATGTGCGTAATGACTATGAAGTAGCCATCGGAACCTTTAAAGGCGCGATGAACCCTAAGACCAAGACTTTTAGCGAATTTACCCGCTTTGTAGAAGAGCACTTGAAAGATAAAAAAACTGAGATTATTACCTGCTGCACAGGCGGCATCCGCTGTGAAAAAGCCACTGCCTACCTCTTAGATCAAGGGTATGAAACCGTCTATCACCTTCGCGGAGGTATATTGAAATACTTAGAAGAAATACCTGCGCATGATAGCCTCTGGGAAGGGGAATGCTTTGTGTTTGACCAACGCGTGAGTGTCACTCACGGTCTAGAACTGGGAAGCTACAAGCTTTGCTATGCCTGCCAAAGCCCTCTGAGTGAGGAGGATAGGCGCTCTTCGCTGTATGCCTTAGGAATATCCTGCCCTCACTGCCATGATAGACTCAGCCCAGAGCAAAAAAAGCGCTTTGCCAATCGCCAACATCAAGTAGAAGTCTGCGCCCTTCGGGGAGAAACCCATATTGGTCATTAGACCTCTTGCCTAATAGCGGTCTAATGCCTAAATCATCCCTAGGCTAATGGTCACTCCGAAAAATTTAAGCATCCGATGCAATCTTCTTCTTTTCTAGAGCAAGCTATCCTCTCTTGTTTAAAAAATCACTGGGGTATCACCATTTCTGACCTTAGTCCTCTGGAATTGGGAGCGGATCTGGAAGCTGCTGTTTATAGGGCAAAGACGCTGACACAAGCTACTTATTTTGTGAAGCTAAAACCAGGCAAGTCTCAAAACATGGGGGCAAGGGTAGTAGAAGCTTTATCACAGGCGGGACTTTCCCACCTGATTCCAGTTGTAAAAACCCAGAAAGGAGAACTAACTCAGCTCGTAGGGGACTATACTGTAACTGTCTTCCCCTTTATTAAGGCCCAAAATGGGTTTAATCGACAATTGAGCCAAGAGCAGTGGTATAGCTTGGGCAAAGCCCTAAGGCAGATCCATGAAACGCAGCTAACAGCTTCTCTACTTTGTCAGCTCCAGCAAATATCGCATACACCTCAGTGGCGCCAAGCAGTGAGAGATATATTGCCGCTCCTAGATATGGAGATCCCAGGAGATGAAATTAGTATTAGCCTTCGAATGTTTATGAAAAAGCAAGTAGGGGTGATACAACGCCTTGTCACTCAGGCAGAAGCACTAGCCGAAGAGGCTCGTGTCCAAAAGGCTTCATATGTGCTATGCCATGGGGATATACATGCAGGGAATATCCTTATAGACGAAAAAGATGACTTTTATATCGTGGACTGGGATGCGCCGCTCCTAGCTCCTAAAGAGCGTGATCTCATGTTCATTGGTGCTGGTGTGGGAAATATATGGAACAAGCCCGAAGAAGCAGCTTTATTTTATCAAGGCTATGGAACAGTAGACGTCAATAAGGCCCTCTTAGCCTACTACCGCCATGAGCGTATCCTAGAGGATATAGCAGTCTATGCCCAGAGCTTGCTCCTTAAAACAGAAGGCGGTCCGCAGCGAACTCAGTGGTACCAGGACTTCTGCGCCCAGTTTGAGCCCCAAGGTGTGGTGGATATCGCCTTTAAAACCTATGAGAGCTTGATGGCCTAAAAGAAGGCAAGCCGTCTTGGGTATTCTCGGCAATTGGATTGCCCTGAGTAGATAGAAGAAAAGACAAGCAGGCTATAGGGTTCGCTGTAATTCCCCCTATGGCATCTCCCTATATTGACACTTCAGGCAATAAGTTCCCTTACGCGAGGTTAGAGCTAGGATTACGCCGTAGCTTGAAAAGCGAAGGCGAAAGGCCAAGCAAGATAATACGTAGGTCCGCAAGAGGTCTATTAAGCCTCAGGCAGGGGCAGGTTTTGTTTGTCTTTTAGGATCCCCTGGTGTTGATTTTTATCTTTAAAGTACTTGATGAAAAAAGTCTTACTTAAGAGAGGGTTGTGGGGATTAGGCCGAATAAACTCTACCTTAAAGCCACATTTTTTATAAAAGTCCGGAGCTTGAAAATCAGAGGTGACTAGGTTAATATTATTGTAGCCCTTGCCTGTAAAAGCCTGTTCTAAAGCGGCTAGCAATTTTTTACCTAGGCCCTGGTCTCTATATGGGTGTACCCATAGGTCTTCAATATACACTTCAGCATAGGCTGTATAAGCCTGGAGAGCTCCTATCATACCTATCATAGGATGAGTAGAGTTTTTTAGGAGGAAGGTATGGCGGGTATAGTTGCAGGTAATGTCGTTGGCAGCTTCATCTTGCTGATGCCCTTGATTGATATAGGCTTCTAGGTTTGATGGGAGGTGTGCAAGATACTCTATAATCATCTCAGTAGGATAGGTAGAAAGGGTACTGGCCGAGGTATCGTCTAGCCTGCAATCTCAATATGCGAGAGCTGAACCATTCTTTTAAAATCTTCAAAATTGTGGTATAGTCCTGAAAAAGAATCGGAGGCTACGATGTGCCCAGCCTTGATGTAAAATAACCGATCACAGGCCTGCAGGGTGCTGAGGCGATGAGCGATGGTGATGATCGTACATTGTCCTTTTAAGGAGTTGATTACGGTGGTAATTTGAGCTTCTGTAGAGAGGTCTAAAGAAGAAGTAGCTTCATCTAAAATAAGGATTTGAGGCTTGCTGTAGAGGGCCCTTGCGATGGCGATTCTTTGTTTTTGTCCCCCTGAAAGGCTTTTACCAAACTCCATAATAGACGTTTCTGGGCTAAAGTCCTCTAGTTTGCACACTGTCATCACTGCTTCTACCCTTTTTCGGTCTATAGGGCGGCCTAGAGCGATATTTTCTTCCATCGTGCCAGTGATAATGAAGGGACTTTGGGCCACATACCCAAAAAGAGAGGCCAATTGGCTCTGGTCTTGTACCTGCTTCCCATCCAGAGTGTACTCACCAGCACTAGGCTTCAGTAAGCCTAAAATAAGGTCTACAAGGGTACTCTTCCCTGCCCCAGAGGGACCTACAATGCCGATGAATTCATATTTTTTAATATCTAAAGAGATATCCTGTAAGACCTCTTTCCCGGTGTGGTAAGCGTAAGAGACATTTCTCATGCTTAGGCTGGTATTAAAACTAAACGCAGGAAGCTCTCTATGCTCTTCTTTGCGCTGATGGCTGAGCAGCTCACAGTACTCTGTATTCAAAGACTCTATCGACCCTTGATAGGATTTCATAGCGCTATAGGCTGTAGCCAAGCGATTCATAATGGGGGCTAAACGGAAAATAATCACCGCTAATAGACCTAGTTTTGGAACAAGATTTTCTAGATTGTCTTCAACATACCCTAGGACGACGATTAGTAAGAAAAAAAGGCTAATAAGGGCTATTTCAATTAAATAAGAAGGAGTATATTCTAAAAATCTTCCAAGTTGCTCTAGGTAATTTACTTTCTTAGAAGATTGGATACCTTTATCAATAAAGTATTTATTGGTTCCGACTACTTTTAGTTCTTTAGCTGAAAAAAATATCGATTGAAGTAAGCTAATGTTGAGTGTATTGGCCAAGGTGGATTCACTAGATATATATTGTTCTTGTTTCTTAAATAATTTTTTTATGGTTATAGAACAAATAATGGCGTAAAAAATAGAAAAAAAAGTAATATGAAATAAAAAGCAAAGCAAGATACCAAAAATAAAAATAGCTAAAATGCTGTTAACAAGGAGATGCATAAAAAAATTCAAATATATCATTGTAGCATAACGAGTAGTGTTGTCTATAACGTTAATAAATAAATCGGAACTCTTTCTGCTGAAAAAAACATAATCACAAGAAAATAGGCTATTTAAAAATTTTTCACATATGGTATTACGTGTTTTAAATAAAATTTTCCCTGAGATGTGTTGATAAAAAATCATGTAAAGGTTTTTTATGATAAAAAAGACCACAATCAAAAAACATAGGGCGATCAAGGACTTTAAAGGAGTTTCAAGATGCAGTTTTGCTAAAAAAGTATATAACCAAGGATAGCTTTCAATGCCATCTTTGGCCGTCATAATTTTTAAAAATGGAAGCACTGAAGCAATCCCTAGCATTTCAAGAACACTGGCCAGGATAGCGATGGCAATGGCTCCGACAAAAGACACAATATGTTCTTTGCAGAAAAGTTGAAAAAATTGCTTAAGTTGTCTAAACATGAGGTGTGTATCTTTGATTATTAGAGAAATGCATCAAGCTCAAAATGCTTTTTTGAATAGATGACCCCCGTACTATTATAAGCCAAGATAAGCCAAGAAGAATAATATTTTCTAAGGAAGTATTGCTGATTTTTATAGAGTGATAGGGCTTAAAATAAAAGCCAAGCTCGAATGTACAGGCTTTCAATTTTCTATGAAGCCTTTTTGCTCCCTTAGCCTAATGTTTTTTTCAGGTTTTCTTCCTTGAGGTGTTGCTGGGTGGCGGAGAAGCGGATGAAGGACTCTAGGTCGTGGGTGAGGTAAGAAGAGGGGAGGGGGCTTTGAGTGTTAACGTTTTTGGCTGCTTCGAGGCTGAGTTTGGCTCTTGCCTGAGCTTCCTTCAGTGCTTCTAGGTCAATATCTTGAACGTGTATAGCACCTTCAACAAGGATAGATACGGTATCGTTTTGTACCTGTGCAAAGCCTTGATCGATAGCGAGAATCGTTTCTTTCCCTTGCTTAGAAAACTTAAGCGCACCTGGCTCTATTAGGCTTAGTAATGGAATATGGCCCGGGAGGATGCCAATTTCTCCTAGGACTGTAGGGAAGCTCAGTGTATCTACCGTATCTAATAATACTGATTTTTCAGGAGTGACTAGGTTTAATTCTAAGGGCATGGTAGAGAGTAAGTTAGCTGATTTTGGCTGCTTCTAGCACCTCTTCAATGGAGCCCTTCATGTAGAATTCATTCTCAGGTAGATGGTCGAGCTCGCCAGATAGGATGCGCTGAAACCCGCTCACCGTTTCTTTTGCAGAGACGTACTTACCAGGCATACCGGTAAAGACCTCAGCTACGTGGAAAGGCTGAGAGAGGAATTTTTGTATTTTTCTGGCTCTAAAGACGACCTGTTTATCTTCAGGAGAGAGCTCATCGATTCCCAGAATAGCAATGATGTCTTGGAGGTCCTTATAGCGTTGTAGGACGTTTTGCACATCTCTTGCTGTTTTAAAGTGTTCTTCCCCGACAATAGCGGGAGTCAGTGCTTGAGAGGTAGAAGCTAAAGGATCCACTGCTGGATAGATACCAAGTTCTGCTATGCGTCTTTCTAGAACGATCGTAGAATCTAGATGGGTAAAGGTATTAGCGGGTGCCGGGTCTGTCAGGTCATCGGCGGGGACGTACACTGCCTGGAAAGACGTAATAGAACCTTTTTTTGTAGAAGTAATACGCTCTTGCAGCTCCCCCATTTCTTGGCTCAAGGTCGGTTGATAGCCTACAGCGGAAGGTGAGCGGCCTAAGAGCGCAGACACTTCGGAACCTGCTTGTGAAAAGCGGAAGATATTATCAATAAACAAGAGCACGTCTTGCTGCTTTTCATCCCTAAAATACTCAGCAATACTCAGTCCTGTAAGACCGACTCGCATACGTGCGCCTGGAGGCTCATTCATCTGGCCATAGACCAAGGCTACCTTAGATTTCGAGAGATCCTGTGCGTCAATCACTCCGGATTGTATCATTTCATGATACAGATCATTCCCTTCGCGTGAACGCTCTCCCACTCCAGCAAAGACAGAAAAGCCTCCGTGGGCTGTGGCAATGTTTTTGATAAGCTCCATAATGACTACCGTCTTCCCCACACCTGCTCCGCCAAAGGCTCCTACCTTACCTCCACGGATAAATGGACAGATAAGGTCAATCACCTTAATTCCTGTCTCAAGAATACTCGCCTGGGTTTCCTGATCTATCAAACTAGGGGCTGGCCGGTGAATCGAATAATACTGCGTTGCATGAATAGGGCCTTTTTGATCTGTAGGGGCGCCGATGACATTTAAGATGCGGCCCAAGACCCCTTCTCCTACGGGTACTTGAATAGGAGCTCCCGTATCCGCCACTTCCATACCTCGGACTAAGCCTTCCGTAGAGGCCATAGATACTGCCCGAACCACTCCTTCTCCGATGTGTTGTTGCACCTCTAAAATAAGCTCTAAGGCTTTTCCTTCTAGAGTGTAGTTGATTTTGAGAGCGTTATAAATAGAGGGCATAGCCTCTGTTTTAAACTGTACGTCTACAACAGGGCCTATAACTTGAAGAATCTTTCCTGTAGGTTGCTGGTGGTCTTTCATAAAAAATCAAGGGTTAGTGGGCAGAAGATGCAGAGGCGATTTCGAGAATTTCTTGGGTAATCATAGCCTGTCTTGCCTTGTTATACTCAAGACTGAGGTCTTGGATGAGGGTTTTTGCATTGTCTGTAGCGGTTTTCATAGCTACCATACGGGCGCTGTGCTCGGAAGCCCTAGCCTCTAGAAAGGCATGATAGATCTTTTGTTTGATAAAAAGGGGGGGGATTTCCTGCAAAAGGAGAGTGGCGCTAGGTTCAAACTCAAAGCTTCGAGTGTCTGCCTGGAGGTCTTTTTGGCTGATTTTATAGCTTTTACGTAATGCGTTTAGGCTAGCGCTAAGATTATCAATAGGAGCCAGGATTTCATTCAGTGTCTCTTGCATCAAGGTATTGATAAAAGAAGGATAGAGCAGCTCTATGGTGTCGATAGTGCCTTCTTGGTACAGCTTTATCATATATTCAGCAATGACTTTTATAGAGTGAAAGGACAGTTTGTCCTCTACCTTAAAATCTGCCAAGACAGAGTATTGCATACGGCTAAGAGCCTGCAAAACCTTTTCTCCAGAGCAGATAAAGTGTGCGCTGTCTTTAGGAATGGCTTGTAGGGCACGAATAATATTGGTGTTTAAGGGTCCGCAGAGCCCTTTATTCGATGAGATACAAAGAATGCCCCTTTTTTTTATAGGTCTTGCCTCTAGGAGGGGATGGCTGAGGTTATGGATGCGGTTTTGAAGACAGGCAACTACCTGATGAAAGAGTAAAGCATAAGGCCTATGCGCGAGGTTGCGCTGCTGAGCCTGCTTCATCTTTGCAGCAGCTACAAGCTGCATCGCCTTTGTGATTTGACCTGTATTTTTTACGGCCTTGATGCGGCGCTTGATATCGCGAATTCCCTTCATAGGCTACGGCGTTTCCAATCATTTAAGGCTTCCTTGAGGGATTCTTCAAGTTTTGAAGTAATGGCTTTTTGCTGATAAAGCTCTTCCAGTACAGCAGGCTTATACCTATGAAAAAAGGTTTCTAGTTCTGCACTCTTGGCATTGACTTGGTTTACCGGAATAGCATCAAAATAAGCGTGTTGTATGGCCCACAGTATAATGACCTGCATGGCTACAGACCGTGGAGAGAAGGCAGCTTGCT
>CAZEFS010000051.1:0-8047 GCA_964511545.1 uncultured Opitutales bacterium | reverse complement strand
AATTTGTTTTTGACGAACCCAGGGAGCAAAAGACTGGGTTTCCAAAGAAGTCTAATAGCTTAAGGCAGCTGCCTGGCTCCCCATCTTACTTGCTTTCAGTCCTCGAAGGCTAAAACGAATAAACGCTAAAACAAGGCCGAGCTTACGCCCAAAATAGGAGGACCTAAACAAGATCCAAAATTTAGACCTCATAGGCTAAAATACAAATTGCAGCACACACAGCTGGCCTAAAATCAATACACTTAAGAGCAAAAACACAATATGCTGGGCCCTTGCTGTATAGAGAGGATACGCATATAGGCCTAAGTAAAAACTGATAGTCCCCACACTGAGTAGAGTTAACGGCAGGATATAGCCCAAAACCTGATACATATAGCCCAAATAACCTAAGACTAAGAGGCTAGATACTCTCGCTAAACCAAAAGAAAAATGTCCCAGAGGCATACTAGCTAAAACTCCCAAAACAGCAAAAGCCATAGATCCTCCCACCTGGCCCTCTAGAGGAGCCTTGTGCATCAGGCCTAGGGTATAACCCAGCCCACCGCCCAAGAGCAAACCTAGAAGAAACCGTATTGCCTGATTTAAGGCTGGAAAGAGGTTCAAAATTCGAATACCCAAAAGCGTATTCAGCAAGAAGAGCCCCACAAAAGGGTACTGCATTCCTAGCGACAGAGAGGTATCGACACTCAGATTTTGCCAGAAAAGGCTCCAAGTTTCTTTATGATCATAATAAAGCAAAGCTGACAAAAATAGACAACTAAGACCCATGAACCAACGAGAATAGGGGCCTAATAGGTTAATCATTTCCTGAAATAAAGAGTCTTGTATCCCTTGAATGGAAGGAGAAAGTGGTTTTTGACTTAAAGCGCTATAAATGCCTGCTTTTGCAGGCCCCTCAGATGCCGCTGGAAGCCCAACGCTCCCAGCAGCAGGAGATATAAGAGCCGTGGGATGGATAGAGGCTAAAGGTAGGCCTTGAGAAATAGGCCTACTAGCATCCGTAGCCTTGCTTTCAATCATTTTTCCTTCCTGAGCAGCCCTATCATGGATACGGGGCAGGACAGCTTTTGCATGCAAAGAAGCTGTAGAGAGCTTATCCTTAGAAAAAACCTCTCCTCCAGATACAGGAACAGGGACTATAGGACTCGCATTAGACTCTGCCAGGCGCAAGGCCACGGTCTTAGAAGCAGCAGGCAAGGGAAGACCCTTGAGGCCTAGATTGGAATTTAGTTTATGATAGAGTTTTTTATACACACGCAGAGGCCCCCAAGATTTATGCTCTTTATCAAAAACAATAGAGTTAGGCGTGAGAATCCCTTGCTGATATAAGCTTTTTAACTCTTCTTCTTTTAAGGCCTTGGCTTCCTTTAGGGCTGGCTTATCGGGCTTAGGGAAAAGGACTTCATACGTGTCCTCCGAACTTAGGCTTTTAGAGAAGAGCTTTGAAAAAAGCTGAGCATGCTGCTGGATACTTTTCCAAGTCTGTTCTTTTTCATCAAAATACAAAGATTGGTCTTGGAGCATACCTTTTTCTACCAAAAGCTGTAACTCATCTAAGGATAAAGGACCTAGCTCTTCATAGGCCTTGCCTTGAGCAATTTGGACCCGGTAGGCCTCTGCAAGAAAATGAGAGTGTGTCATAAAGAAAAGATTAACCCCAGCGGAGTTTATTCGCTAGGGTTTTAAAAGGTTCATACGCTAAAGGAACAATGAGGGGAAAAGATTGCTGATCTATACTCACTTCTAGAGGAAGCGTCCCTTCATTTAAAGGCAGTAGCCTACCATCTAAGGTAATATGGGCCTCTGATCCTTTTGGGCTCTTGAAGTGAATCATAAACACAGCTGAATGATCAAATACCAAGGAACGATTACTCAAGGTATGGGGGCAAATAGGGGTGACGGTTATGATTTTAGCCTGTGGGTGCACAATGGGCCCCCCGGCAGAAAGATTGTATGCCGTAGAGCCCGTCGGCGTACATATGAGCAAGCCATCACACGCATACTCCACCAAGGGCTGTATACCTTCTTTGCTTTTCAGGGAAAGCTCTATCTGAATGAGATCTGTTACATGCTGGCTTTTAATGACAATATCATTGAGGCTCAGGTAGGTCTCCTGGCTGGCTGTTTTACAGGATAAGACCGAGCGCTTATCCACACAAAATTTCCCTCGAAGAATATCCCGGAACTGCGTCACCACTTCTTCTCCAAACGTAGCTAAAAAACCTAATTTACCCCGGTTAATCCCTAAAACAGGCACTTGCTTATCAATGGCTTCTGGCACTACGCCCAAGAGTGTGCCGTCTCCTCCAATCACCACACAAAGATCTTTATTTTTTAGAAATCCCTTGGCTAAAGGATAAGTCTTATAAATCTGGGTGGCTACGCCAAGACCTTGAGAAACCTTAGCTAAGGCCTCAGCCAGCTCCAAAGCTCCCGTTTTTGTCGGGTTGGCTACGATCGCTAGCGTGTGAACCAAAACAGGGCAATGGTTTTTTGCAAGGCTCATAAGAGAAAACATTCTAGGCCTAAATACCGAGAGTTTCAAGTTGTATTTTTAAGAAGGCACCTCGTAACAAATCTTTATTCCTAGGCGTAAATACGTTGGAACATCTAGATCTACTCCTTCATAGTGATTTCTATCTGTTTCATCAAAGTACCCGCGTACTTGCCCTTGGGACACAAAGGGAAACTCTTCTTGCTGATCCCCAGCTAGGTTGAGCCATTTCTTCAGTCCCCTAGAGCGAGGCCTTGTGTCCTGCAAAGAACTAGCAGGGGCAAAGGCCCGCAAAGATTGTAAATTTTTTACTGGCAAGGGCTTATCCAGAGTGCCTATTATGCAAATTTCTAGTTTATCTTTAAACTCTGGCTGGATGAGAGCCCCCAGGCAAACCTTGTGCCCATTTCCAAAATATTCATTCAAAAAAGAAAGCAGTGCATTGATCGTTTGAAGGCTAAGCCCTTCTCCTCCAACTACTTGCACCAAAAGATTATCCGCTCGCCTAGATTGCTCTGTTACATGGAGCAAAGGGCAAGACCTCAGCTCTGCTAGGCTTTGCTCTAGGGCTTTTTCTCCTCTCCCTTGGCCTAAGGCAAACAAAGTCTTACCCCCCCCCTTGTGGGTAAAGACCTGCCTTAGGGTAGCAAAGTCTAGATTCATCAGCCCCGGCTCAAACAGAATGCTCGTCATACTATATATAGCTCTATAGATCCACTGGTGGGCTAGGCCAAATGCATCCAAGACAGTAGCTTTAGCGTCTAATTGCTGCAGTAAAAGATCATTGGGCAGGGCTACCAAGGCGTTGGCAAAGGTGCGGAGCTCCGCTAAGCTATCTTCAGATTGCTGAGCTTTTTTAGCGCCCTCCATGCTAAAAGGAAGCATAGCAAACACAAGTACAAGCGCGTCTGTCTTTGCTGCTATCTTAGCTAAGGCAGGTAAGATGCTAGCGCCTGTCCCCCCCCCTAATGCACCCACTAAAAATAAAAGATTCGCCCCCTCCACTGCCTTCGAGAGAGCTTCGCTTTCAGCCAGAGCTACTTCTGCCCCCAGCTCTTTATTTGAACCTGTACTCAACCCTCGAGTTACCCCAGATCCCAAGAGCAGGGTTTCTTGCCCCCTGCAGCGCTTGAGATGTTGCAAATCCGTATCTATAGCTAAGAAACTCACCTGTTGAAGTCCCTTTGCCTTTAGAGCCTCAATGGCATGTATGCCAGCGCCCCCCACACCTAAAACTTTGACTGAAATCGATTGCATGACAGGTCCCATAGTAGATCCTTAGGCAAAGAGTTTAGCAACTTTATTTAATAGTCCCGTCTCCTTGGAGCTAAGGTCCTTTGAAGCTTCCGTTAAAGCATACTGCAAAACGCCCAAAGCTGTACTATATTCAGGGCCTTTTAAGCTAGAAACAGTTCTACCCGGGTTAGAAGCCACGCGTGACTCCATCCCAAAACGTTCCTTCAGGAGGATATCTAAGCCCTCTAACCTGGCAGTACCTCCTGTTAAGATAATGCCAGCAGGGAGCTCCTGGGGATGAGCCCAAGAGCCTAAAGCCTTAAAAATGAGTTTAAATAGCTCTTCTAGCCTTGCATTTAAAATCTTATAAATAGACCCTCTTAAGACCTTTTTCTCCTCTTTGCCTTGCTTATCTAAAAGCGTTACACATTCGTCTTGAGTCCTAGCATCCACATAGGCCTTCCCCCATGCTTGCTTCATTTTTTCTGCATGCTCGAGGCTAATTCTAAGCCCTAGGCTCAGATCGTTTGTCAGATGATCCCCCCCTACAGGAAGGACACCCGTTCGTACCATATACCCTTCCTTGTATAGAGCATAATCTGTCGTACCACAGCCCATGTCCAAGACTAGAACGCCATGCTTTTTTTCAGTCTCTTGAGCCAGTAAAGCAGCAGCTGCAATCGATGAAGCCACTACCCCCTCTACTTTCAGGCCAAAGCCATTTACAATGTGAATGGCATCTCGAATTTTCTTTAAGTCACCATGAATAGACCAGTAGCTCACTTCTAGGCGCTCGCCTTCCATCAAGTAAGGGTCCTGCACGATGCGTCCATCTAGTTTATAGGGCTGTCGAATATGATGAATGTAAACTTGGTCTGTAGAGAGCCGTTTATTCTTCGCATTTTCTTCCACTCTCTTAACATCTAACTTACTCACAATATTATTAGAGGAGCTAACATTGACAATCCCAGGGTTAAGGTAGCCTCTCAGGTGGCTCCCAGTCTGGGCAAGGTAGACGCCCTCTGCCTGAACCTTGGCACTAGCTTCTGCCAAGCGTAAAGCTTCATGTGTAGCCTCGCTCGCTGCCTTAAAGTCTAGGATTTCTCCTTTTTTTATACCTCTAGAGCGCGCCTGGCCCATACCGATGATATTTAGAGAACGATTCTCAATAATTTCCGCAACTAAGGCAAGGGTCTTAGCAGTGCCAATCTCAATCGCTGCAATTATAGGGTGTTTAGCCATAGAAAAGACTGATCTTAGAGCCGCATCACTGTATAAGAAAACAAAAAAAGAGCCAATCCAAAATCATAGATGATACCCAGCTTTAGGCTACACACCTATCCAGCCTACACCGCTTCTACCGGGTTTTATCTTTTGCCCATTCGCTTTTTGGATGATAAGACTCGTTCCATCTGAAAAGTGAATTTTCACTGGGCCTTTACGAGAGAGTGTCTGGGGAGATTTAGGCCCTACTGTACCTGAAAAAAGGCGCTGTTTATCGGTATCCTGACGAACCACCACGTGCACTTCTGTCTCGGCTGTGAGGGTGAGAATCTCTTCTAAAAAATGATTGTCTCCCCTGGCACTAGTGGCAGTGTTCTCACTAGGCTGGCTTTGGATTGCAACGGTTTCGGATGAAGCTCCTCTTTTATGAAGCCACCCCCACAATAAAGCCCCAAGGATAGATACTATCCCTAAGAACGCTATTCCTAAAAGGTAAAACAAGGGTTTTTTATAGCTGGGTTTTGCCTTAAAGGTAGGAGGCTCCTCATCTGCCCCTCCCACTAAATCATTTTCAAGAACTTTAAAGTTTGAACTTAGCCTGTCATCAATCAGCTGGGGCTTTTTGTTAAATTGCATCCGTCCTAGGCTTTCCCTACTTTCTTTTTGGTAGGTCCCTTGGGGATGGACCTGTTTGAGCTCGCTGTACTGGGCGGTAATAGCCTTCACATCCATCTTGAGATAGTTTGCATACAGCTTTAAAAAGCCATACATGTAGACTTCTGGAAGATTAAAATCAAAACGGTCATTCTCAAAATGGCTTAAAAAATCTAGCTTGATTTTTAAATAGTCTGAAGCATCTTTTAAAGATAGGCCCCTCTTTTTCCTAGCTTCTTGCAGTTTTTGGCCAATGGTTAAATTCATATCCTCTTAAGTTTATTGATATATAAGCTCTTTGTATCTCACAAATTTTTAATAAAAGCAACCCCCTAAAGAAAAGCTTTTTAGGCTCAATTTTACATTTCAGAATGCAGTGTTTTCTTGTAACAGACCTCTTGCAGAACCACGTATTTTGGTTTCTGGGCGAGGCCAAATAAATGAGGAACCGGCCTGCCTCCTGCCGTGTCGGGCGTAGTTCGCAAGAACGAAGCCTGAACGAACCCAGAGACCAAAAGACAAGGGTTATGCAAGAGGTCTAATTAACCCTCTCAAAAGCAAGAAGATGCAATAACTTGCAACCCCCTAGACTTCTTCTCCCTCAGGGCCTTGAAGCGATTGCTGATCTCTCTTCAGATACCCTTGGTCCTCCAAGAGGTCCATGATCCGGGCGGCTCGATTATAGCCGATTCGAAGACGCCTTTGCAGAAGGGATGCGGAAGGCTTTTTGGCGTTACGTATCACCTCTAGGGCTTTTGGGATGATCTCATCCTCCCATTCGCCTTCACTGGCAATATCCTCGTCTGCTTCTGTATCGTCTAGAGTTTCTTGTATGCTAGATTCAAAAACAGGGGGCCCATTGACTTTGAGATAATCCACTATACCTTGAATTTCATCATCTGAAACGTAAGCTCCCTGGGCCCTAATGGGCGAAGAGCTCCCCGGAGGGATCAATAGCATATCGCCTCTGCCAATCAACGTATCTGCTCCGTTTCCGTCGAGGATGGTTCGGCTGTCTACCTTTGAGGGGACCTTAAATGCAATACGGCTAGGTAAGTTTGCTTTAATGACCCCTGTAATGACATTCACTGAAGGCCTTTGGGTAGCGATGATGAGGTGTATGCCTGCTGCTCTAGCAAGTTGGGCAAGGCGGGCTATGCAAGTTTCTATGTCTGCGGGTGCTACCATCATAAGGTCCGCTAACTCATCGATAATACACACAATATAGGGCATTTTTTGCTGAGGGATGTCCACCGCCTCATCTGTATCCACAGAGCTTAGGGCCATCCGTTCTTCGGGAGACAGGGCAGCATCCATCACTTTTGCCTTTTCTCGCTCTTCTTTATCTTTTAATACCTTGGCGTTAAATCCAGCTATATTGCGTACCCCTACCTTTGCAAAGATACGATAACGCTTTTCCATTTCACTAATCAGCCACTTGAGGGCATTGGGAACTTTTTTCGGGTCTGTCACCACCGGGATCAGCATATGAGGCAGGCTATTATACATTTGCATCTCCACAATCTTGGGATCTACCATCAAAAACCGAATGTCTGCTGGGCTGCCATGATAGACTAAAGACGCAATGATGGCATTGATACAGACGGTCTTGCCCGCTCCAGTAGCTCCTGCGATAAGAAGGTGTGGCATCTTAACCAAGTCCACCACCAGTGGCTTACCGGTCACTTCTTTACCCAAAACAAGGGGGATTTCAGCCTTGGCCTCTGCCCAGGAGCGAGATTCAATGATCTCCCTTAGACATACAGGCTCTGGGCTAGCATTGGGTATTTCGATACCCACGCAACCCTTTCCAGGAACAGGGGCTATAATACGAACGGACAGAGCCCGCAAGGCCATGGCAATATTTTTTTCTAAATTCGCGATCTTTTCTACCCTCACCCCCGGAGCCGGAATGACCTCATACCGTGTAATAACAGGACCCGCATAGACCTCACTGGGGGCTACCTCTATTCCAAACTGCTTTAAAGTCACAACGAGGTTATCCATCGTACTTTGGTGGTCATCCAAAGAAGTGGCATGCTTTAGGCTAGCTTCAGCCAACAGATCGATAGAGGGGAACTGATAATCTCCCTTTGAATGAGGTGCTAGCAGTGCCTTCTCTACTTTCTCCTCTGCAATGACACGTATTCCCTGCTGAGAAGATAGGCTAGGGGGCGTTTTCGGAAGCTCTACTCTGTCTGAAGTAAGCGCAAGTGAAGAAGGAATAGGCGAATAGGCCTCTTGCTTGGATGCATCTTGAGCCAGGGGAGGGTTCAATTCGCCACTGGCCTGACTTTCTAGAGTAGCAGGGGTGACTAAGCTTGGGATTGGGCTTGAGGAACCTTCATTCAAATCTAAAGAAGATAATGCAGAGGGAAGCACCTCTTGAGTGGGAGGCAATATAGCCCGAGATGGGGAAGCGGCCATAGCTTGAGTAGC
>CAZEFS010000050.1:0-8053 GCA_964511545.1 uncultured Opitutales bacterium | reverse complement strand
TTCGTGAAGCACTTGCTTGGTACACTACCAGAGAACGCCGCTATGGGAAAACTAGCGCTCAGATCCTGGCAGAACAGCGCTCAGAACCTTAGGCTTGCCCGTTAAACCCCCAAAGGAACAGACTTTGCAATTGACAGCTAAGAGCCTCTAAGGCTAGGCTGGGTAAGATTCAGGTCCTGTAAGAAAAAACGTTTTTCAATGCTGGTGCCCTAGTCTTAAGGTTAGCTTATTGTTTTAGATAAAGGAGGTTTATTTTCAACTCAGCTTTCAAAGTTTTTTTCCCTTATATTTGGCGCTCATCCAAGACAAAGCGTTGTTTTTTTCTCTGTATAGGGCTAGTGTTGTTGCATGTAGGGATAGGCTTTGGCCTGCCCTATATGGGTAAGGTCTTGGTAGATGGCTTAAAAAGAGGCCAAGAGTGGGGAGCTTTAGCAGGAGGAGTGGCTTTATTGGGGATCTTGTGGTGGCTCGATAAAGCGATCCATTATGTAGAAGATCTCGTCTTTTTTCCCATCATCAACGCAGCTGTTAAAGATCTGACCTTTAGAGTCTTGATGCATTTGCATAACGTTCCTTGGTTAGACTTCCAGAAGCTATCCACCCTTAAAACCGTGAGCTCGATCAAGCGTATCAGCCTTAGTGTACGCTTTTTTCTGCGCTCTATTGGGGTATCTTTAGTGCCTACGCTTATGCGTCTACTGGTAGCCTTGGGAGTAGTGTTTTATTTTAGTACGTTGATGGGTTTTGTCATGGCTCTGGGGTTAATACTATTAATGGTGGGGATGTATTATGGTCTGCAAAGTTACATTCAGATACGTAAAAAAGCCTGGAAGGCTACAGATAGGGCTACGCTTGTGTATGGTGATGCTTTGATGAACCCGGAGTGGGTGCGCTTCCATAAAGATGATGAGACTAGACAGCTGCAGGAAGTCTTGGATAACGAAGCCCAGACTTGGTGGGCGGCTACACAAAAAATTAACCTGCTGCATGTGTATATGGTCAGTGGTATGGCTTTTCTGTTTTGTGGCTTTATGTACTGGGCGCTTATCGGTGTAAAACAAGGACGTTTAAGTGTGGGAGATTTGGTCTGGCTAAAAGTACAAATGGCTGCAGCTTTGCTCCCTTTAAAATCCCTAACGCTAGAGATTCGGCATCTCTTAGAAGCTAGTGGTGATATTGAAAAAGTGATAGATCTTTTGGCCTTGCCTCAAGAAAAACGCCTCTCTTTGCCGCTGAAGAAACAATCCCCGATTCTATTAAAAATAGAGCAGATCTGTTTTCGTTATCACCCCACAGGCCCTTGGACCTTGAGGAATCTTAGCCTGGAAGTCCATCCTGGAGACAGACTGCTTATTATGGGGCCTAGCGGAGGGGGAAAGAGTACGCTTTTGCAGCTGATGTGTGGGTTAATGGAGCCTCAGCAAGGCTCTGTTTACCTCTATGGGGATCGGCTATCTGGCAGAGATTTGAGCTACTTGAAAGCTCATGTGCATTACATTCCTCAGAATATGCACCTGTTTAATCAGACCTTGTGGTATAATCTTAGCTACGGCTTGAAGACTGTATCTGAACAGCAAGCTTGGGAAGCGCTAGAGCTCGTAGAGCTTTCAGACAAAGTAGCTAGTCTAGACCAGCAGCTTTTAACATTAGTGGGCGAGCGAGGTACCTATTTATCCAGCGGGGAGAGGCAGCGCCTGGCTTTAGCTAGGGCCTATCTTGCAAAGCCAGACCTCTTACTACTAGACGAAACGAGTCAGGCCCTCAGTGTGGACCAGGAAAAACGTATTCTGCAAAGACTCCAAAATCATTTTAAGGCCCTAGTAGTAGTCTCACACAGACCTTCTTTGATGGATTTTGGCAATAAGTCGTATACGCTAAAAAATTCTCAACTAGAGCCCAGTGCACAAAATACGACTGAAGGCAAAGGTTTCTTATAGGTTAAAGCTAGAACCTAGGTAAAGCTCTCGGCTCTTGGGGTCATTCACCAAAAAGTCGCTGCTTCCCTCACAGAGGATTTCCCCGTTATGCAAGAGGTAGGCACGGTCTACTACGCGCAAGGTTTCCCTCACGTTGTGATCCGTAATAATAATGCCGATATTTTTTTGCTTTAGGTTTTTGATGATGCCTTGTACTTCTTGTACGCTAATGGGATCTACCCCGCTAAAGGGCTCATCTAACAGAAGAAAAGCAGGAGAAGTTACTAAGGCCCGGCTAATCTCAAGCCGGCGGCGCTCACCGCCGCTTAAAGTAAAGGCCTTTTGATGAGCCAGGTGGTCTAGATGGAGTTCCTGTAGATGGTGTTGCACAAGGGCTTCTTGAGCGCTAGGCTCGAGCTTTAGCGTCTCTGCTATGGCTAAGATATTTTCCCTTACGGTAAGTTTTCTAAAAGTAGAGGGCTCTTGGGGCAGGTAGCCTATGCCAAGCTTTGAGCGCTTATACATGGGCAGATGGGTGATAGGCTTCCCATGTAGTATGACTTCGCCATCCGTTGGTTTTACAAGGCCGACTATCATGTAAAAAGTACTCGTCTTCCCAGCCCCGTTGGGACCTAAAAGGGCAACAATTTCTCCTTGCTTGACTTGCAGGTTGACTTTGTTGACCACACGCCTCTTTCCATAATCTTTACTTAAATTTTGCGTGCACAAGGTGCCCTGAAGAGAACTATCCATAAGGAAGTCATCATGCAGGGTAAAGCGAAGGCAAGTCAAGGCTAGAAGAAGGACTAGGGCTATGAGTCAGCCTTACCTATGCCGTAGGTTTTAAATCCTAGGGTTTGTAAATGCTTCAGGTCTAGGATATTACGCCCATCAAAGATAAAGGCAGGCTTTGCCATAAGAGCGTAGATACGCTCATAGTCGAGCGTTTTGAACGCGTCCCACTCTGTTAAAATTACAAGCGCGTGGGCATTTTCAGCAGCTGTATAGGGATCTAGGCAATATTCGTACGGTAGAGTTGTTTTGCCTAAGGCTTTGTCTATTGTAGCTTTTTCTACTTTTGGGTCATAAATGGCTAGATGCGCTTCTTCCTTCAAAAGATCCTGGCACACACTAATAGCAGGAGACTCCCTGGCGTCGTTGGTATCTTTTTTAAATGCGAAGCCTAAAATGGCGATACGCTTGCCAGAAAGGGTGTTAAACAGGCTTTCTACGATACGCTGGCTAAAACGTCTCTTTTGATAATCATTCATGAGTACCACTTGATGCCAGTACTGAGCAACCGTTTCTAAGCCAAAGTGCCGGCAGAGGTAGACTAGGTTCAGAATATCTTTCTGAAAGCAAGAGCCGCCAAAGCCCACAGAACTTTTTAGGAAACGACTCCCAATACGTTTATCTTTCCCCATGGCAAAGGAAACCTCATCCACATCGGCCCCTGTAGCCTCGCAGAGAGCTGAAATGGCATTTATGGAAGAGATCCGTTGGGCAAGAAAGGCATTAGAGGTGAGCTTCGTAAGCTCTGAAGACCACAGGTTCGTAGTGATAATCTTTTCTTTGGGTACCCAATGCGCATATACGTCCACTAAAGTTTGCAGAGCCTTCTGAGCCTCTGGGCTATCTCCTCCGCCAATCAGTACTCTATCAGGGCATTCTAGGTCTTCAATAGCTGTGCCTTCAGCTAGAAACTCTGGGTTAGACAGGACCTGAAAACGAACGCCTTGGTTTTGGGCTTCGAAGATTTTCCGTATAGATTCAGCCGTGCGCACAGGTAAAGTAGATTTTTCAACGACGATCTTATCTGTCTTTGCTACAGCTGCTATTTTACGAGCACATGCCTCGATGTACTTTAAATCTGAGGCAAAGCCTGCCCCTATACCATAGGTTTTGGTGGGGGTATTTACCGAGATAAAAATAATATCTGCTTCTTGAATAGCTTGGTCGACATTCGTTGTAAAAAACAAATTTTTGCCTCGTACTTGTTCTACAATCTCACTCAGCCCTGGTTCAAATACAGGAATAGCTTTAGAGTTCCACGCTGCTATGCGCCTAGCATTGGTATCTGTAACCGTTACCTGAATATGAGGGCATTTGAATGCAATAACACTCATCGTAGGTCCGCCTACATAGCCTGCACCAATGCAACAGATTTTCATAAGAGTCTAAAAAAAGGATAAAAATGAAATTCCCATTAGCTATTGGGGAAAGTTTTTCTTCTAGGCAAGCCTTTAAATCGAATAGAAAGGATGAGGGCTGGCATGCAGCTCTAGCTTAGGTTAGGCAGCTGAAAGAAGTTTTGAGCATTATGGGTAGTGGCGGCCATGAGAGTCTCCAGGGATACGTCAAATAGCTTGGCTGCGTAGTCTGCAGTGTATAAAAGGTACGCAGGTTCATTCGTTTCTCCGCGCTTAGGTACAGGAGCAAGCCAAGGGGCATCGGTTTCTAAAATCAATTTATCTAGGCCTTGAAGGAGAGCTGCTTGGCGTATAGCTTCTGCATTCTTGTAAGTGATAATTCCTGTAAAAGAAGCCCGGTAACCTTTCTTGAGAAGCGCTTCTAGCTCATCTTTCCCTTCCGAAAAGCAATGAAAAATCACCTGCGAGGGGGGTATCCGGCTTTCATCCAAGAGGTGTAGGCAGTCTTTAAAAGCCTTTCTACAATGCACAATGAGAGGACAGGCATATTGTTTTGCCAAGGCTAATTGTAGGCTGAAGGCCTTATGTTGAAGGGCTTTTTCAAGTTTTAATGTTTCAGGATCTGGATCTAGACGATAATAATCTAGCCCGCATTCTCCTAGTGCTTGGGGAGGCAGAGAGGATTCAAAAAAAGACCCTAAGCTCTCTATGCTAGTTATAGTGTCCAGACTCACATAGCTAGGATGCAGGCCAACAGTATACAAAATTTCCTGCCCGTAGGCTTGATGGATAGCTTGATGGACGCCCCAGTTCCCTGGCTGGGTGCCTACGCTTATCAGTTGTTTGACCTGATGGAGCCTTGCTTTAGACAAGTATAGATCTAAGATGCCTTTTTGGTGATAAACATCTAGGTGGCAATGCGTGTCTACAAGATGCATCGATGGAGGCAATTTAGGTAGCTAAGCTGACTTTTTTGGAAAATGTTTCTTGTAAATAACCCTTCGGCAGAGTGAGTAAGCACGAACAGAGGATTACAAAAAAATTGCCAGTTACATTTAAAAATAAAAGAGAATCCCCCCAGCATCCTATCATAAAAGCCCCTAAATAAGCTATCCCTATAGATCCATAAGGCCATCCTTTTCTCCACATAGATCTTACAAAAGTAAAGAGCCAGACAAAAAATAGACCTAAGCCTATATAGCCTGTCTCCACTAAAAACATTAAAAATTGGTTATGCGGATTGGGCACCCCTTTAGGGCTCTGAAAGTTAGCTGGCTTGTACAAGTACGATAGCTTTTCCTTGACCCAAACACTGGCAAAGCTACCCGTACCCCAACCCAGCCAAGGCTTTTGATGAATCAATGGAAGTGCCTTTGTCCAAAAGGCTAGGCGCTCTCCCATGGACGATGAATATTGGCGGAAAAGAGGAACTTTGTAAATCAGGGGTTTGTTGGTTTTTAGTACAAGATTTCGAATACGACGCCAGCTCCAAAAATGATATTGAGCTTTATACAGTAAGGAGCGTATAAAGAGGGTATCTTGAAAAGCAGTAGAAGGCTTGGCTTTAATCAACGTAGCTTCATCATTTAAAAAATTGCAATACTTAACCTTAGAGATAAGACTGGCAGTATAAAGAATGAGTTCAGTATCAGGTGATTTTTTAAAAGCGATAGTTTGGGTATATTTGTGTGTCAGGACATTGTCTAAACACGCCTCTATTCTCTCATTCAATGTTTTAATTTTAGCTAATACAAAAATAGCAGGAATACACAGCAGGAGTAAACTTAGCCTATAAGGAAACATCAGCCTAGGGTAAAGGCTGAGGAAGAAACATAAAAAGCAAGCAAAATAAGCGAAATAGCCGGTTCTTTGCTCTTGAAATAAGAGGATGATGCAGCTAGCAGAGAGGGCAATACAGCCATAGAAGCATTTCTTTTTAAGAGTTTTAGCATGAAAATAGGTGTGAACGAGGGCTAAGTGGGCTATGAGAGCAGTTACAAAGCTCCCATAAATAGGATTGACAGCAATAAAAGTAGGGCCATGAGTTAATCTGAGATGCAAACAGTAGTATCTTAAAAAAGAATAAAGCGTAATCAGCAAAAGCAGTAGAATGCTGTAAAATAAACCCTTAATGAAAGAGGCACTTAGCCTAGGGTAGGCTTTAAAAAGAGGGAAGAGGAGGAGAGGATAGAGAAGGCAGCGGTACTTGGCTAAGATAGCGAACGCCCTGCTAGGACCTGCATGGCTGTGGATAGTACCTAGGGCGAGCAAGATAAAAAGGGCGAGGCTACTCAAGATAAAAGGCTCTTCCTTTAGATTTTTAAAAACAGTGCTCCAGGGAACGACGAAAAGACTCAGAACTAGACTGGTATATAAGAAAACATTCTTAATAGAAATGATAACAGGAAACAATAGACCTGAGATAAAAAACCCTATAGATAGAGCTTTTAAAAAGTAAGGCCGTGCACTAGAGAATGAAACCATGGGTCTTGAGTTTTAGGTCTTGATTTATGGATAGAGAAAACGAATAGTCAATGTTTTATGAAAGATAGATCTCAGAGCTTATCGTATGTAGGCCTCTGGGAGATCTTATCAGCAAGCATTTTAATCCATCTTTTTATGTTACAAGTAGGTATAGTGGGGCTTCCGAATGTGGGGAAAAGTACGCTCTTTAATGCGCTAACGCGTTCTCGTAAGGCAGAGGCGGCAAATTATCCCTTTTGCACGATAGAGCCGAATGTGGGTGTGGTACAAGTGCCGGATGAGCGGCTATCTGTCTTAGCAAAGATAGCGAAAACGAGCGTTATTGTGCCAGCGGCCATAGAGTTTGTGGATATAGCTGGGCTTGTCAAAGGGGCGAGCCAAGGGGAGGGACTGGGGAACCAGTTTTTAGCAAATATTCGCCAAGTCGATGCTATTGTACATGTGGTACGCTGCTTTGAGGATAAAGACATCATTCATAACATGGGGGAGGTAGATCCTTTAAGGGATATTGAAGTGATTGCCACAGAGCTCATGCTGGCAGATCTGGACTCTTGTGAGGCACAAATAGAAAAAACAAGGAAAAAAGCCAAGGCTAATGATAAAGAAGCCCTCGCTAATTTAGAGCTTCTCGAGAGGGCTTTAGACTACTTAAAGGCCGGAAAACCAGTCAGTACCCTATCCTTAGATGAAGGAGAAGAAAAGCGCTTGCGAACCTTTGGCCTTCTTTCCTCAAAGCCAGTCGTGTTTGCGTGTAATATGGCAGAAAAAGATTTGGGAGCGATTCAGGATCAGCCTTATTTTCAAAAAGTAGCCACCTACGTCAAAGAGCAGCATCAGACCTTTGCTGTACCGATTTCTGTAAAGCTAGAAGCAGAACTGAGTGAGCTTTCCAAAGAAGAGGCGCAAGTATTTTTGGAGGATTTAGGCCTTAGGGATAGTGGAGTGTCTGCTTTAATACAAGCTAGTTACACCCTTTTAGGCCTGGCTTCTTACTTTACGGCTGGTGAGAAAGAAGTCCATGCGTGGACCTTTAACAAAGGAATGAAGGCTCCTGCCTGCGCAGGGGTGATTCACAGCGATTTTGAGAAAGGGTTTATCAAGGCAGAAGTGGTGAGTTATGAAGATTTAGTGAGCCGGGGGTCTGTCCAGCTTGCAAAAGAAGCAGGCAAGTACCGTCTAGAAGGGAAGGACTATACCGTTCAGGATGGAGATGTCATTCACTTTCGCTTTGCTTAAAGGACAAGGTATAGAGGAGAGAGCCAACGAGTATCCAATCGCTCCTTCAGTGATTTCTAAACTTGTAACTGCATGAGGGTAGCACGCAGATTTTTGATGATAACGGATTATCCCATTGCTATTTAAGGTGTCTTGCGTATATAAGAAGGTTCATTTCATTTTGCCTATGCGCGTGTTCTTGTCTATCCCTAGCGTTTTGATCTTATGGGTTGCATTGACTTCTTTATCAGCCACTGAGAAGCCACAAGTCTACACAGTGCCTAAGGA
>CAZEFS010000049.1:0-8054 GCA_964511545.1 uncultured Opitutales bacterium | reverse complement strand
GTGCTTTCTTTTTTTAACTTTTGTTTACACGCTTCTACCCCGTTAGAGATGAGGTTTTGCATCATTCTTAGCAGCTTAATATCCTCTGCTTCTAGCTCAATAGAGGGCACCGCTATGTCTATCTTAACTTCTGGGTCTTTGCAGAGCAAGGGATTTAGCTCCACAAAGCGCTCCATGAGGTTTTTTAGATTCACAGCAGACACGCTGAGTTGCTTCTTGCCTTGGGAGTATTCACTGATTTCACTTGCCATTTTAAGCATGTAGCTAATTTGGTCTTCTATGGTTTTGCAAAGGTCTTGAGTGAGGTCGTCAGAGTGTTCTCCAGCCAAGAGTTGGGCGCTCATGGTAATGACGGAGAATGGATTTTTAAAATCATGCAGGAGGCTGTTGATCATCGTTCCCACTAAGGAGAGTTTTTCTTGCTGGATGACTTCTTGCACATACTGTGTTGTCGTTAAGTGAAGGTGCTGTACAAGGCCTTTTAGAATCTGCCCCATGGGGTTATTTTGACCTAGGTGGATTGCTTTTAGCACTTCTGCTTTGTCTAAGAAAGCTAGGCACAGGTCCGTCTGCGCTACGGCCTTCAAGGATCGTGGGGCATCCGTTAGTACTCCAATTTCTCCAAAAAAGCTACCTGCTTGCACTGTGCTGATCATTTGTTCTCTGCCATCAGGTAATTTTTTAAAGAAGTTTACGGTGCCCTCTAAAATCAGGCAGACGGTATCTGAGGTGTCGCCTTCCTCAAAGATAATCGTCTGGGGTTTAAAATAAGATGTTCTTGCTGCTTGTACTAAATGCGATTGATGTTCGGATGAAAACGATACGATAAAGGGGTGGTGTTGTATCTCCATAGTCTTATGAGAGATCAGTATATACTATCTAAGCTTGAGGTCTAGTGTTAAAAGTTTTGCTTTTTTTGCCTTGCTAGGAGGTTTTCAAGCCTTTTCTTCTTTGATAATAATTGAATACTAGGCCGAGGCCTAAAGCTATACCTAGCCCATAAGTCCCCGGCTCTGTGGCTGGTACAATATAGCCGTTAGAGAGCTGTAGGGCTCCCATAATGCCCTGGTCGACAAAGTAAATATGATTGAGCGTATTCTGGTCAACAGAGCCGGGCGCAGCTACGAATTGTCCGTTAAAGGTATAATTGCTGACAGTTAAAATGCCTCCTGTACGTACAACATCACTTAAATACAAAGGACCTGCCCCTAGGACGAGGGTAGAATTTGCCGAAAAGGTCATGACATTCAAGGTCTGGCTAAAGCCTCCTGTGTTGAGAGTGCCTCCATTTAGGATAAGATTAGCCGCGCTGTTGATTTGGTTATTTTGGCAAAAAAGGACTGTCCCCCCAGAGTTAATCACTACCTGGCTGGTTCCTCCTAAGGCTTTGTTAGAGCCACTACCATTGAGGGTGAGTGTTCCTTCATTCACAGTAGTCTGCCCTGTAAAGGTATTATTCCCCGTCAGTATGAGTGTATACGCTCCTACTTTAGTGAGCCCCCCACTGCCAGAAATGTTGCCGCTAACCGTCAGCTGACCTCCACTGACGCCTATACTAGACGTGTTGCAGAGGTTGATAGCGCCTGTCCAAGTATTATCCCCACTGGTATTTCTTAAAGCACCTGTTCCTCCCACCCCCTCTCCGCTAAGGTTCAACGTTTTATAAGCGACGGCTCCTGTTGTGAAAAGCTCTAGCGTAGCTCCTACTTCTACGGTGATCTCTCCCGATTTATCTCCTCCCAGTCCTTGGCCGTGTTGGAGGCTCAACAGACCTTCTTTAATGATAGTTAAGCCTTGGAAATTCATACTGTTACCATTAATGACAAAGTTTCCACTTCCTTGTTTATAGAGCACACCACTGCCTTGAAGGCTATAAAGATTGATATCTCCTGTGCCATCGACAGTTAGGGTATTGTCATTGATGTTTAAAAGCTTTGTCAGGCTAAAATTGTTTTTAGTACTATTGTAGATCAAGAGATCATTTTTCGCCTCCACTTCCGTTTGGATGGATTGATTTCCGCCTCCCTCTTTATAATCGTAAAGGCTGATAGTAGAGTACTCTTTTCCGTTGCAGCTCGTGTCGAAAATGATTTTTTTATTAGAATTATCTGTATACAGGGTATAGTTATAAGCCCCAAAAAAATAAAGGCTGTGCAACAGTTTATCACTATCTTGTAGAATAATCTTTTGGTCAGGCTTCACATAATCATCATAAAAAACGACGATAGGTGGGTACCCGTCTATGGTTGCAGGATTCGTATTCATATCCCAGTTATACTGGCTTTTAGTACCGGGTCCTCCCCATATAGAATTGCCTAGGCTGTTGTCCCATATCCATATATTACCAGCCCTAGCCTCCATTAGGCTCAACAGTAGACTACCAAGCGTAAGAGCTCCCCAGCGTAAAATGACTTTCCATTTTATTGAGAAGTAGAGTTTACCTTTAAGTTTGCTGCACATATACGTCTAAAAATAGGCTATGGATGAGAGCCAGGCACTAGCTAAGCGATGGCCTTTTTTCTCCTATACCTTTCCCAAGCTAAGAGTAGACCTAATATGCCTCCTACCGTATAAGTGCTCGGCTCTGGGACTGGTACAATATAGCCGTTGGACAGCTGGAAGGCCCCCATAATGCCTTGGTCGACAAAGTAAATATTGCTTAAGGTAGTCTGGTCAACAGACCCTGGTAGGGCCACAAATTGTCCATTAAAGGTATAATTATCTACGTTTAAAATACCTCCTGTCCGTACAAGGTCTGTGAGGCTTAGGGTGGTGCCTCCTAGGATAAGGGTGGAGTTTGTGGAGAAAGTCATGGTATTTAGAGTCTGCCCAAAGCCAGCTGTGTTTAGGGTTCCCCCATTGAGGACTAGATTCGCCAAGCTATTGATCTGGTTTGCCTTAGAAAATAGGACCGTACCCCCAGAGTTAATAACCACTTCACTGGTACCCCCCAGGGCTTTGTTAGAGCCGCTGCCATTGAGGTTGAGTGTCCCTGCGTTGACAGTAGTTGTTCCTGTAAAGGTATTGTTCCCCGTTAATATGAGGGTATTAGGCCCTACTTTAGTAAGGCCTCCGCTACCAGAAATAGCTCCGCTAATGGTAAGTTGGCCTGCGCTCACTCCTACAGTCGATGTGCTAGCTAGGTTGACTGTTCCTGCCCAGGTGTTGGTGCCGCTGACGTTTTGCAAAGCGCCTAAGCCTCCTGCACCGCTGCCATTTAGGGTTAGGGCCTTTGTGGCTACCGTATTGGTGTTAGATAGAGCGAGAGTACCTCCAGAATTCACAGTAACAGAGCCAGAGCCGCTGCTACCCAAAGCGCTTGCATTCCCCATTTGTAAGGTACCTCCGTTAATAACAGTATTACCCGTATAGCTTGTGTTAGCCGCAGAAAGAATATAGGATCCGCTTCCTGTTTTAGTAACCGTCCCCGAGCCAAAGAGGCTGGTCATGTTGACAGTGCCTGTGGTATTTACCGTTAAGGCATTCGAGCCAATAGTAAATCGGTTCCCAAAGCTCAGGGTCTGGCTAGTTAGGTTTTCCACAATCACGTTGTTTTGAGCCGTAATGCGTGTGTTAATGGCGTGGTTGGCGTTGCCTGCTAGGCTGTTATAAACGCCAATGACCGATGGGTTTGTCCCTGTTCCATTGTCTAAAAAAATGGTCCTGGTCGTATTATTCCCATTCAAGGTGTAGCCATAGGGGCCTCCAAAATAAATATTGTTTACCGTCTTATCAGTATCTTGAACGGTAATGGTTTGAGCAGAGGTCACATACTGGTTATCAAACACGACATCTGGAGTCACTCCGCTGAGGGTGGTAGGGTTTGTGTTTTGGTCCCAGTTGTTTTGGTAATTATTGGGTCCTCCCGAGTTGCCCCATGCCCTATTACTCGGGCCCGACCCATTATCCCAGACCCAGGTATTGGCACTGGTTGTAGTGATAGCAAAATTTCTGATCTCTAGGATCTGAGCTGCATTCCCTGTTCCCCCTGCAAAGCCTAGGCGCAAATCTTGAGGTCTAGTTCCTAAATTATAAGCGGTAAATAGAGTTTGATAGCTACTGCTTGCACCTGCCTTCATCTGGATGGTTAAGTCATTGTTTGCACTTAATGTAATCTGAAATGCCCGGTAGTCCGCTCCGCTGGTATTCGGGCGAGTAGTCGCATTTGGAAAGTCTAGCTGGGTGCTTAAGGCAGCAATAGCTGGGTTTCCAGCTTGAGTGGTATTCACTCCCCCCGTTCCTGCTAAATACTCATAGCCTCCATACCATCCTCCGTCTAAAGGCGATCCTGAGTCATTCACTACCGCTCCAGGGCCTCTTACTCCTACGCTATTAGGGTTGCTTCCACCTCCGCCAATCCGTCCTTCAGTGGGGTTAGAAAAGTTACCAAAGTTATCAATGCCCACCCCAAAGTAGCCTCCGGGTACGCCTTGCATGTTGGATTCTCCTCCCTGGGCCTGGATCTTTTGCGCATAGCCCATGGAGCCTCCAGTGGCCCCTGGAGCAAAGGATTGAGAGGCATCATGCATGAAAAAGGTAATCCCATCCGCGGCTCCCGAGCCATTTTTATTCCACATGGCCACCTCAAAGTTAATGGTAAAGGTATTATTATTAGCTGCTATGGCCGAATCAAATACGAAGGAGTTCGCCTGTTGTTGGGTAATATTGGTCATTCTTAGCCATCCTTGGCCAGCGGTATCAATCGTACCCGTTTCAGGGTCTCCACTGCCTGCGGTAGTGCCAGCAGTCAGTCTTGGTCCTGGCCCAGTTCCTTGCTGATAGGCAGTCCATCCAGCAGCTGTCGTTCCCGTGAAGGACTCAGAGTAGGTGTAGGCAAAAGCGCTTCCACTGGTGCAGAGAAAACCGAAGACAAAAATGAAAAGCCTATGAGGATTCCAGAAGGGGTACATAGCTAAAAAAAGGGGGGGAGGGGGTAAATAAAATGAAGCACATAGGGTTAAAGTACGCACCCTAGCTGTATGGATAATGAAAGAATTATATTATATCCTTCCTTTTAGATCAATGCTCTTTTTGAGATTAATCTCCTAACATCATTAAAGAAAGAGGCAACCCTCCCCCCCTTTTTTTTAATTAGACCTCTTTGCAAACTCAATATTTTGATTTAATGAAACCAGGGGCCAAAAGATTGAGTTTCCGGAGAAGTCTATTGTGTTATAAATCTATCCAATCGCCTTCCGAAGGCGGTGTTTCTGGCTTGCGAGATAACTTCCTAAAGCGTTTTTGCCAGTGACGGAACAGCCCAAAAAAGATATACCCTAGGAAAAGTATGAAAAAACCAGCCTGACCAAAAATAAACACTACCCCAAGCAAAAACACCAAGAATAAAAAGCTCCAAACCTTGGCCTCGGCTATCCAATTGAGATTTTTGAGGCTAGGAAAGGGGATGTGGCTTACCATCAGAAAGGCAATTAGAAGCATCAGTCCCAAGATCCATATAGCCCAGCGCTGCAAGTCAAACTCATTTAATACTAGAACCAAGGAGGCAATCAGCCCTGCCGCCGCAGGCACAGGTAAGCCGATAAAACTTTTAATACCCTTGAGTTCTTCGATCTCCAGAAAGGGAGAGGTGATGACATTGAACCTAGCTAGCCGAATGGCAGCACACAGCAAGTAAATAAAACCCACAAACCATCCTACCTGCCGGAAGAAGGGATAGCCCTCTGTAGGGGAGAGAATGAAAAAAAAGACCATCAATGCGGGCGCAAGGCCAAAAGAAACGAGGTCTGCTAGGGAGTCAAACTCTTTGCCAAAGAGGCTTTCTTTACCGCCTATTCTAGCTGCCAAGCCATCGAAAACATCCGCCACACAGGCCAAAAGGATAAACCAAACTGCCTGGGTGTAATAATGCGAAGGCTCAAGAGGCGCTACAGGGCTATACTTGGCCTGTATACAGCGTATAATCGCTATAAAACCAAAGAACAGGTTACTCGCTGTAAAGAGGCAGGGCAAAAGGTAGATGCGGCTGGCCTCTTTGATATTTTTATAAGTAGGTAGGGCCATAATTAAGAGCCGAGGCTATCGAGGTATTGCCAAAAAGACTGTTTGTTTTCTATGAGGGTTTCTTCTGTAATCGGTAACTTGCATCGGAAGGCAAAGTCTGCCCAGCTATCTTTGGGAAGGATGTAGTTTATTTTTAAAATGGTATCTAGGAGCTCAAAATAAAGACGCACATCGCCTATACGCAAGCGGTAGAAGGTGGTTTTCCCTCTATTAAAAATACCCAGATGCTTATCTGGCTTATCTAGAATAGCTTGGGTTAGGCCGCCTAAGCGTTCAATCATGATCAGCTGTTCAGGCTTAGACAGCTTATTGAGTTCTTTCAGGCTCGGTTCACTAAAAGTAATTTGAAACATAAAAATACAGGCACGACTTTATAGGCTCTAGCCCATACGTTTCAAGCATCGAATCAAGGTCTGTTCAAACAAGGGTTGAGCTTCTTGAGGAAAAAGGAGGCTCTGTTTAAAATAAAGGGCAAATTCTTCCTGAAAATGAAAGAGCTGTTTTAGGCTCAGCTGTCGTAGGGGAACGAGTAATTTCCCCAGATACCAGGGGTTTTGGGTAAAAACATTATAAGTACTTTTGGTTTCATAGCTCTGGAAGTATTTTTGATAATTTGTTTTTAAATGATCTATAATTCCCTTTGAAAGGCTATAACTCTCGGCCTTAAGCAGTTTTGCATCTATCAGTACCTTCAGCTGTAAGAGAAGCCTTCCTCTGCTCTGTAGAGAGCTGATCAGAGCCCGCGGTTCTTTATGTATAGCAAAATAGTGCTGCGCTGCATCTAGGGCTCTTTGAAGATCTAGTGTGAAAAAGGCTTCTGCTGCTTCAAAAAAGTCTTCTTCCTGGGCATTACTAGCTAATAGCTGTACGAGGGCAAGGTCTACATGTTGATCTTGGCTGAGTGCAGCTGTGGCTAATTTTTCTATGTCTTGGCTCAGCAGGGCTTTGTTATTTGGTATTTTCGAGAGTAAGAGCTCCAGGGCCTCATCGCTGATACGCGTATTTTGATGATGAAAGGCTTCTTTTGACCAGCTTTCTAGGCTATGGTTGTCGGTATCTAGGCTAAAGTCTTGGATTTCTCCGTGAGAAAAGAACCATTTAAAACTTTGGCTCCTTTTGTCTACGCTTTTAGCACTCAAGAGCACCTCTACCTCCTCTGTATGCATCTCTAATAAAGCATCTTGTATCCTTTCTAGGAGTGGGAGGGCTCCTTCTGCTTTGGCGGTAGGATTATCTCCAAAGAGGGTTAAGTTTTTAACCCACAGTAGCTTTTTCTCTTGAAACAAAGAAGGAGTAGACAGGGTTTCTTGTAGGTTTTTAGCTAGGTGTTCAAGCTCTCCTAGGTTTTGTACAGCTCCTTCAATCACTTCTGCTGAAAAGGCGCTCAGTCTCTCTTTCTTAGCCTGCTCAAAGGCTTTTTTTGCCGCTTCATGGGCCAGGAAGCCATCTCCAAAGAAGAAGAGAAAGTTCTTTTTCATACCTAGTAGCTTGTAGAATAAGCTTCCAGGCTTCAACTCTTTCTTTTAAGGTTGGGAGGATTGAGATGGTTTCAACTTGTTATGGAAGAATCTCTTAAAGCCAAAGTACGGCATTTGCCGAATAATCCAGGGGTCTATCTCATGCGAGATCGCCTAGGGAAGATTATTTACGTTGGAAAGGCCAAAAATCTAAAAAAGCGTGTCAGCTCCTATTTTCGTCCGCTACGTGGTGCAGCCTTAACGCGCCCCAAATTAAAAGCCCTCATTAGCCTCATAGCAGACCTAGATTATCTGATCGTAAAGTCTGAAAAAGAGGCCTTAGTTTTAGAGGACAAGCTTGTCAAGCAATGGCAGCCCAAGTTTAACCAAGATCTCAAAGACGATAGCGGTGTTGCCTGGATACGGGTAGACAGCTATAGCCTCTTCCCCAGCTTTAGAGTTGCCTATAGTCGCTCGAAGGATATGGCCTCTCTTTATTTTGGCCCTTTTATCCACAAGCACTTCCTGCACCTTACCTTGCGGGAGCTTCGCTTTCGCTTTGGTGTCTTGCTGGGG
>CAZEFS010000048.1:0-8168 GCA_964511545.1 uncultured Opitutales bacterium | reverse complement strand
AAATTTAGGGGAAGGTTTGCGATAGAGGGGAGGGTCTTCAGGCCCCTCAGGAGCTATACCTATTTGAGTGAAAATAGATGGGCTCAGCCCTAGGGCATCTACAAGAGCAGCGTTACAGGCCTGGGCAGCTTCTAGAGTATAGTAGCCCCTGCCAATGCCGCTTTGGTTTGTAAAAAGGAAGAGCAGAAACCCCTCTTTTTGAGCCAAGGCAAGAGCAGTTTGCACACCGGGTAAAAGCTGTATACGCTGTGGGTCATCTAGGTAGGGGATATCTTCTATGAGAGTGCCATCTCTATCTAGAAATAAGGCTTTAGCCATAGCTATTTTAGTGTTTAGAGCCAAGACTAAGCTCGTATTGTAATATTTCCTCTGGGCTTGCGGTAGCAGTACCGACTTTGCTGACCACTATGCCGGCTGCTATATTGGCAAAATGAGCAGCATCCTCTAGACTGGCTCCTCCGGCCAAGGCCAAGGTGAGACAGGCAATAACGGTATCACCTGCGCCGGAAACATCAAAGACTGCTTTGGCATAAGTGGGAATATGTTTTAGGATTTCCCCATTTTTGCAAAGAAGCATCCCTTCTGAACCCAGTGTAATGATGAGGTTTGCAGGCTTATAACGCTCTTGAATGCATTTGCAGATAGATTCAGCCGGGTAAGTCTCATAGCTGAGGGGCTCTATCCCAGCGAGCTGGTAGGATTCAGCCTTATTAGGCGTTAGGAGATGTGCTCCCTGAAATATGAGCTTGCGTGAAGGTTTAGGGTCTAGCGTAAGGAGTTTATGGTGGGTATGGGCAAGGTTTATTAAGTTTTGGAGAAAAGAAGAGTGAAGAACGCCCTTAGCGTAGTCTGAAACTAAGATAGCCTGGTAGTCTGCTAAGTTTGACGCTAAGGCCTGAAGAAAACTCGTTTCGTTTAGGGCATAAGCAGAAGGCTGAGCTTCATAGTCGAGCCTACAGACTTGTTGACGCTGAGCGATAACGCGTGTTTTTATATTGGTAGGAGTGGCAGGCAAGGATTGCACCCAGTCGTGTCTAATCGCTTTTTCTTCTAAAAGCTTTTGCAATCGTTCTCCAGCGTCATCTTTTCCTATAGAGCCTACTAGGCTGACTTTAGCGCCCAAATGAGCGATATTGAGCGCCACGTTGGCTGCTCCGCCTAAGACATCCGTTTCGTGAGTTATCTGAATCACAGGAATAGGGGCTTCTGGAGAGATGCGTTCTACATTACCCCAGATATAGTGATCCAAAATAATATCCCCAATGACTAAAATTTTAAGTTTAGAGATGGTTTTTAAAATATGAGATACGATCATGATAAAAATTTTACAAAACTGAGGCTACGCTGTCTGCTTTCTTGCATTTTTGGGTAAATACTGCTGCCCACGGAGAGTTCTCTTCACAATAGGCTAAGGCTGCTGCATAAGCCGTATCGCGCAAGTGCTCAGCGCTTTCTGCAAAACGCTCCACCTCCCAAAAATCTTGGTTTTGAGCGATGATAGCGACTAGGTCTACCCATACATAGTAGCAGCGCCCCATCTGCTCTGCACAGTTAAAAGCAAATGTGTAGGCTTTATCTTTGGCCGCAGCAAGAGCTGCAAACGCATAGGCATAGTGCTTGTAGGTATTGGATTCTACCACACTCAGGCGGTGGTAATAACGAATATACGCCTCAATACTCTGTATGGCAGGGCGTAGAGCCTCATAATCTTTGTTGTAGACGATAGCTTCAATAATTTCTTTATAAATGATAGGTTTTTGAAGGTCTTTGACCAAGCGTAAGGCTAAGTGATAGTCCTTCGTGTTCAGAGCTTTTTTTGCCAGGTACTTATAAAAGGAGGGGTCTGCATTTTTTTTTCTTAAGGTCAGGCTAATACTATCATAGGCTTTCAGGTCAAAAAGCTCGTCTAAGGCTTGTTTTGCGCTAGTGGCATTCAGGCTTTTAAGAAGCTTTAGCCTGGATTGGTCTACTGGGCTGAGTTTTCCAGGGATGACTTGACCCGGCTTCAGCCTTTGGAGCTGAGACGCTCGCACAATAGGAGTATGGACGGTAGGACGATTCTCTGTGTAGAGAAGAAACGTATCTTTTTTGTCCACTTGGGCAAGGATAGGCTGAACTAGAGGAGCCTCCTTCCTCTTGGGAGCATTCCCAAACATACAGCAACGTTGCAATAACTGTTTTAGCTTTTTCAAAGTTCAGTGTGATTTTTTGCTTTCCCTAAATGATAGGTTAGAGTAAACCTAATCAAACTAGACCACTTGGTAAACCATTGTCTTTTGGTCTCTGGGTTCGTCAAAAATAAGCTCGGAATCCTTCAGGCTTCGTTCTTGCGAACTACGCCCGACACGGCAGGCGACAGGCTGGTTCCTCATTTATTTGGCCTCGCCCAGAAACCAAAATACAAGGGTTTGTAAGTGGTCTAACATGAACCTAGCACTATATTGACCCCTATGAAAAGAATAAAATGGCGGATGCTTTGTTTTTTATTGGTAGTTAGCTTATGGGCATCTGGCTGTTCTCAAGAAAAGGCAAAAACGGAAAAAGAGGACCCACTCTACTCTAGGGCAAAGCTTTGCCTAGAAAATAAAGCTATCGAAGAAGCTCTTCAGCTCTTTAAAAAATTGACCTATCGTTATGAAAGGGCTCCTGAGTCTCATTTGGAATTGGGGCTGATCTTCCTGAATGAACAGAAAGATCCCTTAGCTGCCCTTTATCATTTTAGGGCGTATCTAGACTTTTTGCCTTATTCGGATGCCGCCCCTATGGTCCGGCAGCTGATGCATACAGCTACCAAAGAGTTTATCTTGCAGCTGCCAGGAAGTCCGGCAGGCCCGCCAGCCCATGAGGCCCCCCTGCTTGCTTTGCGCCTAGAAAATGAGAAGCTCAAACAACATATCCAGGCTTTGGAAGCAAGGCCTCTTGGTTTGCTTCCCCAGAGATTAGAGATAGACCTACCACCCACTAGGTCAAAAATCTATACCGTAGAAGCAGGGGACACCCTAAGCGCTATTAGTACTAAAGTATACGGAACGCCTAAGCGCTGGCAGTTAATCTTAGACGCGAACCGCTCTACCATCCCCAACCCCCGTAGCCTCAAAATTGGCCAGGAGTTAATCATTCCATAGATGATAGCGGCAGGAACATCTAGTAAGAGCCCAAAATGAGGTACACTTACTGTAAGATAAAGGTAGGATAGAAGAAGGCTTAAGTTTTTATTTTAAAATAATAAAAATTATATTTTTTTTATTGAATTTTTTTATTGATCCCCTATGATTTAATCTTATTTTTCATTAAATTACATATGGATCTCAATAAAATCATTAAAGAATCTAACAACAATAGTTCTGGATCTGTAGTGGATAGCGGAAATTCTGCGGTACTGGCAAGGGAGAGCATACAGGACCCTCGACCTATAGTTCAGGAAGGGCAAGAGGCGCCTAGCCTAGCTGCTCCTATCAGAGAGATGAGAAGAGAAGTTAAAATGCTGAATAAAAAAGGAGAGCTAGCAATCAAGCTTTTAGCTGAGCTAAAACAAAAAAATTTAGGAGATATAGTCGCCCGAAATCAAATATTTAAAATACTGAATACTAGAAACGAATCTGGCCAAACCCTCTTAACTCAAGTCTATGAGAGCCAAAATGAAGCTTCTATACGTATTGTAGAAGAAACACTCACTGCAATCCTACATACCCCGGTTTGTATAAGCTCTAAGATGGTTAGCGGAATATTTCAGCTACTAGAGGTCCTCAAGCCAGAGGCAATGGATAGCGTGGCAAGCTATGTCTTGGATGTTATTAGACTTCTTTCGGACCCACGTATTTTGGTTTCTGGGCGAGGCGAAATACATGAAGAACCGGCCTGCCTCCCGGAGCTCGTAGAGCGTAGGGAGGAGTGTACAGAAAACGTAACAAAGGATTCTGACCTGTCAGGCATAGCTCGTAGAGCGAAGCCTGAATGCGTTTTTGACGAACCCAGGGAGCAAAAGACCTGGTTTCCAAAGAAGTCTATTGAAGCTTTAAAGTCTCAAGAGGTCATACATGACAGACAAAATATACCAGGGGGTGAGCCTATTGTTAGGCAATTATCCCTTTATTTTTTATACGGTTTCTTAAGTCAAAATAATGCTGTATTAGAAGCAATAACTGCTTTAATAAAAAGTCAAGATGAAGAAGTGCAGGCTCAGTTTGAAGCCATAATCCAGGTGATTTTTAGTCACATTTTAAATGATTTTGAGAGGCCCTATTGCCGAGCGTACTTCACATCGTCTAGCATCTATGATAGTACACTATTGTATGCTTGCAAAACTTATCCTCTATTGCTTCAGCAATCACATTCTAGACTATTAGCCCATTTCTTAAAACAAGACTCTCAAGGTAAGCTCATAGAATTGTTAATTCTCCCTACACCAGGCTATTCCTGTTTTTTAGATTTCATTTATTCGAACTTAGAACCTACTGCATCCATCAGCCTTCCTCAAAAGTTCTGGAATGCTTTTAGGCAGCTACAGGAGTGGTTGCACACAGATCGCCAATTGGCCTACTTAATACCTATTTTGAGAAATCTACAGCTGCCTCATCTCTTAAAGTATCTATTAACAGTCCCCTTAGAGATTTTAAGTAAAGAGGAGAAGATGCGTTATTTATTTTTAAGTATTTGCTTAAAGCATATAGACTGTATCCATCGTTTTAAGTCCATTCGAATAGAAACTGAAGAGGCATCTGATGTTTTTCAGCTACTTATCATAAAAGTATTTCAAGATTTGTTTAATGTGAGTAATAAAGGAAAGCTCTTGGATCGTTCCTTAGAAGAAAGATTATTTCAGACACCAGCTGTGAGTGTTGCTCCCAAAGAGCTATTCTTTGCAATATTAGAAAGCTTAAAGCCCTTAAATGTATTGATATGTCCTCCTTTGATGGCGATCCTTTTATCCAATAGCTTAAACTATGATATCCAGCACAGGCCTTCGACCTCTACTTTTGATTATGTACTCACAAACTTGATGCGCTTAGGCTTTGACCTTCATTTTAAAGAGCCTGTGAAACAAGGTAACTTAATTTTTGAAGCTTTTGATTTAGAAAATGTACATTTGATTCAGAAACTCATTGCATTAGGGGTTAATCCTTTTTTAATGAATAAAGATGGCTTTAGTTTTTTTAAGATTGAAAAATTATTGAGTCAAATTCCCGGTAGACGTGAGTTTTATGCCCAATGGAAAGCTCAGAATCTATCTGTTTTGAAATTAGTGGGCTTAGATCAGCACCCATTCCTGAATAATACCTTTGCGGCTCAGCTTTTAAAGAAAGAAGACGGGATTAATACCATAGATGAACAGGGACGTACCCCGTTGATGCTGTGGGTCAAGTGCAACCAAGATATACAACCTTTATTGAAGTACATCACTATGGAAGCCCTAGACATTAAAGATAAGACTGAGAAGTGTGTGGTAGATTATGCTCGTGAAAATAATGATATAGTAACTTTGAACCTTTTAGAAAAACATAAAACAAAGCTTAAAAAGAAGAGTGGCTTTAGAAAGCTTGCGAGCCGTTTCGTCAGTAAAAATCAAGGTCAGGGAAAATCTATTAGCTCTAAATCTACCCCCAACGTAGCAAAACCCATAGGCCATAGGCCAGCCAAGCAAACCCCGTCTCAAGAAGCGGCTACAGCCAATGCTATCTATCTAGATTATGATAGCCAGACAGAACACATGAAGACTAGCTATAGTCAGACTGAGATTCAAAAAGAGGCTGAGGAGAAAATTAGTAAAGCTGAGAGAAAGCGAAAGGCTAAAGAAGAGAAAGCTCTTAAGAAAAAAGAGGAAAATGTGCCATCGCAAAGCGGTCATCCCAAAAAGAGTGTATATGAAAAAATAAAGCATACAGGAAAGGCAGTCGGAGAAGCGCTAGAAGCAGTCAGTAATCTACGCTCTCATCCCAGTGCTCTTTTGGGGAAATGGGTCCAAGGGTCCGGTAGGCTAAAGCATTTAGAAAGGCTAGATCAGGCTCCAACGACTCTTAATTTAGGAAAAGGGAAATCTGTAAGCCTCTTAGGAGATGGTTCTAAAGCAGGCGCTTTTAAAGGTTTAACAGGGTTAGCCCAAGACGTCATACAAGCGAAACTCAAAGAAGCTCCAACAGGACATATATTAGAAACATTAGAGGACATAGAGGAAGCCATCCGCAAAAACCCTCAAAAGAAGATCGAAAGGCGCAAGCTCTTGGAGGCTTTACAGTGGATGGTTGGAGGAGATATAGAGGATGGAAAAGGAAGCCATATGAACCTAAGGTTTAAGGGAGGCGGATTAACTATACCTCGTAACCAACGTGATGGATCTGAAAATGCAGATATAGTCTATATTCGGCAAGTCGCAGATAGGATAGAGTGGAGCTTGAGGGCCCTAATTTTAGGTTATGAAATGACTAGCAGCCAAGATAGCGACAGTTTTGTAACAGAGAAAGAAGAAAGCTCTGAATAAGAAAATACTAAGAACTGGAGGAGACGTGGACTTATGAATTAGGCTTTGGGCAAGCTTGCTCAGCAGCTAGTTCTTCTAAGTCTTCTACCATAAACTCGAGGGTATTGACGTAGTTTAACCTTTGCAAGTTTTTCCGAAAACAGTGAAGTACCTCGGGAGTATACAAGATATGAATAGCTTCTTCAGCAAGGGAGTGAAAGTTTTCTTGAGGCACTACGATGGCGCCGCCTTGTTGCTCTAGGAATTGGGCGTTAGCGTCTTGGTGTTTATCAGCCGAGTGGGGGTAGGGAACTAAAATAGAAGGGACTTCACATCTTATGAGTTCGGCTAAGCTACCTGCTCCTGATCTGGAAATGACTAGGTCTGCAGCTGATAAAACTGCTCCCATATTATCTGAAAAAGGTCTAAATGTAGCGTAGTTAGTCCCCTTGCTGTGCTTGAAATGAAGTGTTTCTTCTGGGCCTTCACCGGTGAGGCAGAGCATATTGATCGAGTGTTCGGCTAGGTATTCACAATACTCCCTGGCCCAGAGATTCAGCGCCTTGGCTCCCTGGCTGCCGCCGAGGACTACAAGGAGCGTCCCCTGAATGGGGAGGTTTAGCTTGTAGCGGGCAATATGACGGGAGATACGCTTGATCTCCTCCCTCACAGGACAGCCACAATAGCGAATGCTTTGGGGAGGGAGGCTTCGCAGGGCCACGCCTATGGGCAGATAAATCCTCCTTGCTAAAATGCTGATAAGACGAATAGAGCGGCCCACTACACGATTGGCTTCATGTAACACGCAAGGTACTTTTTTGTAATATCCCACTAAAACAGAGGCCACAGTCAGAAAACCACCAAAGCCGATGATGTAATCTGGACTCACTCTTTCTATCAGATTTTTATAAAACATTAAGCTTTTAAAAAAATGCAGGAAAAAATGGTAGAGAAGCTTGGGTTTTAATGAAAAATACACGCCTGGGGCCTGCTCGTAAGGAAGATGCTTGTATTTTTTCATAATCGTGGCATCTACCTTCTTCTGACTGATGATTAAAAGGCATTCATGGCCAGCTGCTTGCAGTTCTTCTGCTAATGCGATGCCGGGAGTGAGGTGGCCGCCCGTTCCGCCGCAAATGATCAGATATCGCCTCATAGCTCGGTAGCTTTTGTGAGGGGAGACTGGCTCCATTCCCTCAGGCAGTGCATCAGTATACCCACAAAAATGAGCATCACCATGATATTTGTTCCCCCATAACTGATAAATGGAAGACACATGCCTTTGGTGGGAAGGAGCCCTGTAACCACTCCCATATTAATGAGTGCTTGGAAAACGATAAAAAGAAGGGATCCTGAGGCTAGAATAAAAGAGTACATATGGGGAGCCTTGGGTATATGTAGAGCGCCGATCAAGAAAATAAGGAAAAATAAGCCTGCAATCCCTAAAGTAAAAATTAGGCCCAGTTCTTCACCTATAATAGGGAAAATAAAATCTGTATGCGCCTCGGGTAAGAAGGCAAGCTGTTGCCTCCCATTGCCCAAGCCTAAGCCATGAAGGCCTCCAGAACCAAAGGCAATAATGCCCTGCCAAAGCTGGTAGGCTCCCTCGTTTTTATTACCTTCAAGGTCTAAAAAGGCAGTGATACGCTTGAGCCTCACGGGGTTTAATAAGACCGCTATCCCAAAGGCTAGGAGACCAGAAGCCATACAAGGC
>CAZEFS010000047.1:1432-8458 GCA_964511545.1 uncultured Opitutales bacterium | reverse complement strand
GATTCCGAGCTTATTTTTGACGAACCCAGAGAGCAAAAGACAATGGTTATGCAAGCGGTCTATTGAACCCATGGTGAAAAGCGCTTATGCCTATTATTAAAAGAGAGAGCATTGAGGAGCTTCGCTCCAAGATAAATATATACGATGTTGTGGCTCCTTACGTGCAGCTCAGGCGCCTGGGAGCCAATTGGCGTGGCCTTAGCCCTTTTAATGAAGAAAAGACGCCTTCCTTTTACGTCTTGCCTCAAAAAAATATTTTTAAGTGCTTCAGTAGTGGCCATGCTGGAGACGTGTTTAAATTTGTCCAACTGAAAGAGCACCTCAATTTTAATGAAGCGGTAGACTGGCTGGCTCGGCGTTTTCACCTTTCTGTGCAGTACGAAAACACAGGCCTAGCGGGGGGAGAGCAAGCGTCCTTAAGGAAGGAGCTATTTTTGATCCATGAACTTGCCCAATCCTACTACCAAGAGGCTTTTAGGGCTAAAAATGAAGTGGGGGCAGCCATTCGCTCCTATTTTTTTGACACTCGTGGCTTTACTCCCTCTACAGCTGAGGCCTTTGCTATAGGCTATGCCCCAGTGGGGGATCGGGGGCTGCTGACAAAACTTTTAGGCCATTCGCTGTCTTTTAATGCGCTAAAGCAATCAGGCCTTTTTTACTGCAGGGAGGGGGATATTCACCCGAGCACTTTAAAGCCTCGGTTTTCTGGCCGTTTGATGATACCCATTCGGGATGTTCAGGGCCGGACGATTGCTTTTACCGCTAGACAAACGTCTCTGACCCCGTCTTCCGATGCGACTTACGCTGCTAAATATATCAACTCTCCTGAAACACCTCTATTTAGCAAATCTTACGTGCTTTTTGGCCTGGATATAGCCCGCCAGCATATCAAAGAGCATGAGCCTTTTGTACTCGTCGAGGGGCAGCTGGATGTGCTTCGCTGCTGCGAAAAGGGCCTCTTTACTGCAGTAGCCCCTCAGGGCACAGCCATTACGGAGCATCAGCTGAATCTCATTCGCCGTTATACGCAGAGTTTAGACTGTTTTTTGGATGGGGATAAGGCTGGCCAAAAAGCAGCACTTCGTCTTTTGCCCCTCGCCTTACAAGCTGGCCTAGACTTACGCTTGCTGGTCCTCCCCCCAGGGGAAGATCCCGATAGTCTTTTGTCTAAGGAAGGCCTAGCCGCTTATAAAAGCTGCCAAGCTGCTATGGTAGGTCCCATGGCTTTTGCCCATAGTATGTTCTTATCCAAGGCGAGTCCCAGCCCGCAAGAAAAGTCCGCCGCCTTAGAGCAGATCTACAGTATCTTACAGTCTTGCGACTCTAGAGTAGCTCGCCAAGCCTATTTAGCAGACCTTGCCCGCCTAGCCAGCATGGATGTGTATACGCTAGAGTTAGACTTTGCCGAATATATAAAAAAACAAAAAGTGCAAAATAAGCTTGCTTCTTCACCCGTAGATGTTAGAAATTCTAAAAAAATACTCAGCGAAAAGCTAACTACCGCTGAGTATGAGCTTCTACTCCTTTTATTACACCACGAAGATCTAGTCTTACCCGTAGCCAAAGCATTAGATCCCGAGTATATCCAACTCTATTCTTTATATGGTCGCCTTTTATCTAGATTTATCAATGAAATCCGGGAAGGAATCCGGGAGCGTCTTAGCCCTCTGGAGGAGCTCCTTGAAACGGAAGAAGAGTACAACCTTACCTACACCCTTCTTGCCCAAGAGCCACCCTTTGCAAATCCCCATCAAAGCGCCAACGCCTGTATCAAAAACATCTTTTCAAACTACATACAGACTCGTAAAAAAAATCTTGAACTTTCCATCAGTTCTCTCCCTTGTAATGATCCTAAACTTCGGCCTCTGCTAGAGGAGCGCCTGATTTTAAGGAAAATGCAAAACGAAGCACCGAAGATCGAATCTCAATTTTAAAATAATGGTCAAGGTAAAAAAATACAGCACCCAAAAGGCAAACAAGGCTGAAGACAAGGCGATAATCCCGCCCTCTCTAACCCTGGGTGATGGCCTGAATGAGAAGACAAAGGCCCTCATCCGTCAGGCAAGAGAGCAAGGCTATATTACAGCACAGGATATCAATAATCACCTCCCAGAAAGCGTCAATGACCCCGAGGAGATCGGAAATATCATCAACATCCTGGAAAACCTAGAGATCGACATTCTGGATACCGAGGAAGTTGAAAATTATAAGCTGCGCCTCGCTGAGGTAGAAGAACGGCAAGCTAAAACTGCTCAAAGCGACGCGGATGACCCCGTTCGCATGTACCTCAAGCAAATGGGGCAGGTGCCTCTGCTCTCCCGAGAGCAAGAAGTGGCTATCTCCGTTCGTATAGAAAATGCCGAGATCCAGGCCCTATCTCATATCTATACGCTCATTCCCTTCATTCGCTTACAAGTAGATCTGATTGAAAAGCTCATCCAAAAAGAAGAGCGCTTTGACCGTATTATCCTAGACAAAAAAATTGATAACAGAGAGCAATACTTTCAGGCCATACCAGCGCAGTTAGAAAGCGCAAAGAAAATTATCGCCAAGCTCGATAGGCACTACGAGGCCATGGCGAAGCTACAACATGCATCGGAAAAGGAAAAGTCCAGGAAAAAGTATGAGAAAATTCAAGAGAGTTTAGTGCCGATTTTTCAATCCTTTTGTATCAAGCTAAAAATATTTGAAGAGCACCTCCAAAAAGTGCTTGGCCCCACGCTAAAAGAGCTAGAAAGTAATCTCGAGAAGGAAAAAATCTTAAAGAAAGCAGGGACGACCCATAGGCGTTATAAGTCCATAGATCCCGAAGCCCTTCAAGCGTACTTTGATGGCGTAGAGGCTAGCTTTCGCATATCGCCCCATAAGCTGTCTACCACTATAAAGGAAATCCGTAGCAATATCCGAGAGGCCAATAAGGCCAAGACTGAAATGGTGGAGGCAAACCTTCGCCTGGTTATCAGCATCGCCAAAAAATATACCAACCGTGGCCTTTCCTTCTTAGATCTCATCCAAGAAGGCAATATGGGCCTCATGAAGGCAGTAGAGAAGTTTGAGTACCGTCGTGGTTACAAGTTTTCTACCTACGCCACATGGTGGATTCGCCAGGCTATTACCCGTTCCATTGCAGACCAGGCCCGGACAATCCGTATCCCGGTGCATATGATAGAAACGCTCACCAAGGTCATGCAGGTGCAAAAGCAGCTCTTGCAAGAGCTCGGGCACGAGCCTACGCCGGATGAAGTCGCGGAGGAGATGGACCTTCCCGTAGACCGGGTGCAGACTATCATGAAAATGGCACAGCAGCCTATTTCCCTTCAAAGCACTGTGGGAGACAGCGAAGATACCACCTTTGGGGACTTCATTGAAGATAAATCCGCAGACAACCCCTATGACATGACAGTATCTAGCCTCCTGCGAGAAAAGCTAGTAGACGTTCTGGATACGCTGACGGAGCGTGAAAAACTGGTGCTAAACCTCCGTTTTGGCCTCCAAGGGGGCTTTAGCCGCACCTTAGAAGAAGTAGGCCGTATATTTAACGTCACAAGAGAGAGAATCCGTCAAATAGAGTCGAAGGCACTCCGCCGCCTCCGTCATCCTACGCGCCTGCGTCCGCTGGAAGGCTTCTTAGAGAAAGATAAAGTACAGGAAGGCGTCGGGATCGAATCTTTCCGGAAGAAACCTTAAACCCTTAGGCCTTCTAGGGGCTAAAAAAGTTCTTCAGGAGAAAAGGTAGATCCCCAGGTCTCCAAAACACGCTTGCTACGTGCGCTTAAAAAGAAGATAATAAGCCTCCATTCTTATTCCCTTCTCCCTCTAACCCCCTCAGCACTATGGAAGAAAGCATAGAGGCCTTTTTAAACCTCTCACAAGACTTGCGGGCTGTAGCCAGAGCCCTGCATGCTAAACAGGTCAGAAACAGCATCGTTTTCTTTGGCTCTGCGCGCATCCCTAGCCCAGAAGATGCAAGATCAGCCCTAGATGCCCTCCGTGCTACTGGGCCAGTGGCGCCTGAAGTGCTGGCCAGGGCAGAAAAAGCGCTCGAGATGTCCCAGTATTATACGGCAGCCGAAGAGCTTTCTTACCAGCTCTCGCTGTGGGCAAAAAACGGGCCTAGAAAGGAAGATGCATTGGTCATCTGCTCAGGCGGAGGTCCTAGTATTATGGAAGCAGCCAATAAAGGGGCTCACCGCGCCCAGTGGCATTCTTTAGGCATTTCTATTAATAAGTTAAAACGAGAACAAAAGTCTAATCCTTTTCTCAGTCCTGGGCTAGATCTTAAGCTCGATACCTTTATCCTTCGCAAGTTCTGGCTCTTGTATTTCATGAAGGCCGTTATCGTCTTTCCAGGCGGCTACGGGACGCTAGATGAAGTCTTTGAAGTCCTAAACTTGATGTCCACTGGGAAGATGAATCCCCATACTCCTTTTGTATTTTTTGGCTCTAGCTATTGGAATAGCATTCTTCATATCCATCGGCTGGTAGAGTATGGGACGATTAGCGCTGAAGAAGCCCAGCTTTTTTGCTTTGCCGATAGTGTCGAAGAGGCCTTTTCATTAGTTACCCAGAAGCTAGAGCAAACCTTACTGCCCTAGAGTTTTAGGGTTCTACCGTCAAAAGGTTCAGTTTTGCTAAAATCTGTGCAATGCCTTCTTTCGTAAAGCACGCATAAATTTGGATAGACGAATAGTCACCCTGCTCTATATCCACTAGCGGGTCCTTATAATATATCGTCATCTTCTCGCAGCACGCATCTGGGCTTAGGCCTAAATGGTTTAAAAAGCGTAATACTCCATTAGCTAAGGGATCTTGCCGCGCTATAATACCTTCGTGGTCTTCATAAATATCTAGGTTTAAGGTTTGCGTACACGCCGGGTCCTTGTAGACTAAGATCCCAAAGCTAGACTCTTCCGCCGCCTTTTTCCAAATAAGATCCGCTAAGGCCTGCCAAATATTTTCGAAGGTAAAACTCTCCACAAAGGCACTCACAATAGATACTTTATCACTCACTGTATTTTTAAGAAACCAGCTATCCGCGTCGATATTCTTATCATAAATGGGGGCTCTACCCTCTGCTAAAAGGCCAATTTCTATGCCTGCTATACCCAGAATACCATGGCCGATATGGGTCCTTCCATACCTATCCTGCTTAAGATTCCTATTTTTTAAGAAAGTACGCTTTTTTAGCTCTGCTTCATCGCATTCAAATGCGATCCTGAGCGCTTCTTTATCCAAGTACGGTGTCAAGGCATTGATAAACACGCCATCCGCTACATGAGGGCTATACTTTACCATTTTTCCTTTTTCTGTATAGCTAACGTCATCTTCCATCACCCAATTTTTACGTATCATATAGAGGCAGTTGTGGACTATATTTAAAGCCCGTTCCTGAGGAGCATCGACATACTGATACGCTTCCTTCACCAACAAGCCATACGCATAATCAATCGCTTGGAGTTGTCCTCCCTCACAGGTTTGGGTGTTAAATACTAGCCCGTTCATCAGTTTCTCAGCTTCTTCATAAGCCGCTGCTTCATAAGAGCCTTTTTTAAAGCCTTCGATGATACCTGCCGCCACTGCCGTCAGTTTTAAAGCATAAGTATTATCATCGGCTTCCTGCACGTTTAAGAGGGTTTTAATCACCGTATGGCGTGGATCTGTGAGTATCTCCTTCCACGTTTTAAATACAGCCAAGTAATCTTTGCGCTCTATCGTATCACTGGCACTGAGGTCATGATACTGTTGCTTGATCTGCATAGCTGACGCTACTGCTTCTAGAAAAAACTCAAAAGTGATAGCTTCATACCCCTCTTTCCATTCAGGATCGAAGACGGAGGGCAAAACATAGGCCCGATGATTCATGTATATCCTTTTATTCTGAAAGTATTCTAGACCTAGACAAGTCGCAATCTTGTCTTTCTTCGCTTCTATGATTGTCTCAAGCTGACACTCACAGGCCCGTTTTTGTAGAATGAGCTTATACAAAGGGTAGATGGTGTTGATCGCCAGCTTGCACTGAAGTATTGTCTCTATGGCTTCCCTATACACTGCTATATCATTGAGACTATATCCTAATTCTGTCCAAAGGGCTATGTGATAGTCATAAAACTCGCTTAGGGCCGCCATAGCATGCAGCTTGGCTTGATAAAATCTATCAAATGAGTTTAAAGATAGGTTGGGGGGGGATGCATTAATAAAACCCACGAAGTTTTCTTGATATCCCAGCCCTAAGAAAGCCCTGAAGAATTCTAGTGTTCCGTTCATATGCGGATCCTTAAAGTAGGCTTCTTGCAATGCCCTATATGACTTGCCATCTAGCACAAAATAAAGGGTACACAAGCGCTCCTGAGCGCTTAGACTCAGATCGTTTGCTAGCTCTACAAAAGGCGTGTCCCAGTCTTGGTTATTTATTTTTAGTTTTTGTAAAAGCAAGTCTATCTGGTCCCGATACTTTCTAAATTTTATCCAATCCATACAGTTTTTTTGCTGGCGGATATAGTCTTGAAAAATAGCGAGCAGTCCTTCTTGTTGCTTCTCAGGCGCCGGATTTAAAAAAGCATAGAGAAGTTCTTGTGAAAAGGGCAAGGGCGACCCTAGTTCTAAGGTCTTCCAGAGTATACCTAGCGCTTCGTCTAGTCTTTTTTCTGGTATATCGTGCTTATTTGTAGAGGCTTTCAGGTGCTTTATAGCCCAAAATTGTAGCGCTTTGTTCTCAATATGATGGAGTAAATCGATACGATGCTCTCTATCTATGGCACTATCCTGAAGAATACTACCATACACATTATAAATAAAACCTGCTGCCTGAGTGCGCCTCAGACCTTGAAGGATGTAAAAGAGGGTTTGACTGCCTTGCTGATAAACCTTTGCGCTGTAGGCATTGCTATCTCTTTGGTGGACCTTACGTTTATGAGACCGTTCGTTAGTCCATAAATTTTCCAGCAATACCTGATAATACACATTAAAATCTTTCCCATCCCCCTTATAACTTGAGCACACCTGTTTATGGATCTGCAAGGTGTTCTT
>CAZEFS010000047.1:240-1363 GCA_964511545.1 uncultured Opitutales bacterium | reverse complement strand
GCGCAACAAGTCTCGGGTGTGTTCAGTCAACTGGCTCATATCGGTCTGTTGGACTGCTTTCCCCATCCATGCCATAGGTTGCTGTCTGCCGTCTAAAGCTTGGGGGCACTACAGGGAACATATACTGCTTCATAGGAAGGCAAAAATTCAGCAATCGGTACAGGTAAGGTAAAGTCCATACATTGATAATAATATTATATTATCAGTAAATGCCTATGGGTCTTTTTGTCTTATGCAAGCTTTTAATTTTTTTACGGTTTAAATCAGTGATTTTCAATGATTTATGGGTGAATCCAGGGCTGCTCTAGCTAAAGAGAGAGGCTGAAGCTGACTTATTTTAAAAGTTTTTTGACCCCGAAAAAATTTTTCTCAAAAATGTATTGACCTTTATGTTTTAGTGCAATAAGAATCGCAGTGCGTACTTAAATTTATTAATTTTGTAGCGAGCTTAGTCTCATCCCTAAATAGACCTGAAATTATTAAATTTTGCCCCGCGGCAATCCAACGCCTTCAAACTAAGTCTAACATTCTAAAAAACCTTAATTAAAACCACTCAACTTTATTCATTATGCAATTAAATAACTTCCTAAATAAATTCCGGTCTAATAACACCCACAACGCCTCCTTTGCGCCTGATACGGCTGCGGATACAAACCAACAGCAGCCAGGAGCTAACCCCCAGGCAGCCCCGGTGCAGCCATTGGCGAATGGGGGGGATTTGTCTGCCAATCCTGCTGCGAGGAATTTACAGGACTATCAGGCTCAGGCTATTCGTACTGGAGCCTTAGCCATAGGGAAGGCCAAAGAGGCATTTGAACTAGTGAAGTCAGCCAAAATCCCTGAAAAGATAGAAGCGTTTTACAGCCAGGATAGCGAAGAAGAAGCTATCCAGCGTTTTGAACTGCAGATTAGCCAGGACCCCCAAAACATAGGCTTGTATAGAGAGTATGCATGGTTTTTGAAAGATATTGGCAGGCACAATGAAGCAAGGGCAATCAAAGGGCGTATGGATGAACGTCAGGCAATGGAATCTAAGCTATTGCATCAGGTAGAGCAAAAAGTTCTAAAGCAAAAAACTAAGATTGCAGATCTAAAACAAACCATTCATTTGCAGGCTCAAACT
>CAZEFS010000047.1:0-230 GCA_964511545.1 uncultured Opitutales bacterium | reverse complement strand
CGCAACTCTAGAGAAGAAGTTTGAATCTTTAGAGCCGCAGTTCCTCGATTTAGACTGTATAGACTATAGTGGCCGAACTGAGCTTCGCGACATAGATTTAATACCTCTTTTAAAGCAAAGTCCTCATATAAAGCTTTTGAACTTAATGGGTTGTCAATATATAACGAATGCAAGCCTAGCCGCTCTGAAAGGCTTGCAGCGGCTCACGTCCTTGAACTTGCAGTATTGTA
>CAZEFS010000046.1:7950-8765 GCA_964511545.1 uncultured Opitutales bacterium | reverse complement strand
TCGTGCAAATTGAAGGTATCTGACTCCCCTGCGACAGCACTGTAATTCTGTAAATTTTTAGCAGAAGGATGGGCAGACAGGTCTGCGGCATTCCCCAAAGCAGGCACGGGCCCTCCCTGAGGTTGAGCCTGCTGCTGACTGGCAACAGGAGCAGTATTAGGCGTAAATGATGTATTATAGTTAGTATTCGGCTGAAGGTTATTTCCGTTCATATGGGATTAAGCTTGTTTAGGTTTGTAGTTTGAATTGGAGTGCCGTGTACTAAAACTGAATAATTTCATCGCCTGAATGATTTAAAACCAAACCCGCTACAAAATTAAGGATTTAAAGCACGCATTGCCACTCTTAGTGTACTAAATACCAAAACGCAATACCTTTTTTGTGAAAAATTTTCTCAGCTCCAAAAAACTTACTTTGGGTGTACTTTTTTTCTTTTTGGAAGTACCTATTTACCCCCCCCCTTTTTTTTTGAGGCGCCTGCCCAGTTTCCTTAAGCTCCCCCTCATTCCATTTGCCTGAGCCTATTGCAGCCACAGCCTGCACTTTTCTAGCATTTTAGGCTTGACTTTTTGCCTAAACTTTTATCTACTCACGCGCATATATTCGTTCTTTCCCAGTCGTATAAAATTCAATAAGCTAAGTCATTAGAACGTTTCTAGGGTAAACAGTTCTAAAACTCTTGTGGAGACACAATCCTCTCTCTTTTGATTTTTTAAAAGCGAGAGAAAAAAAGGAACCCCCCCTCCCCCCCACCAACATGACACAAAATAACCAACTAACCAACTTCACCCACCTGCTTTTTTTTTCTTTTCTAA
>CAZEFS010000046.1:466-7940 GCA_964511545.1 uncultured Opitutales bacterium | reverse complement strand
CCGCCCTCCCCCCCGTGCTCAAAAAAAAGAAAGCCTCTACAAGACCCTCCCCCCTATGGCTATTATTTCCATTCCTACTGAGGCTCCAGATCGCTTATTGAGAAAATAGGATCAAGCGTCTTTTTTGTTTAAATTCCTTCCTTTTTTGTATATGCTTTTGTTGTTTTCTGGTTTTGCCCTTCTCGGCTGCCGATTAATCTATAATCTAAACGGTATCTCAGTTTCTTTTAGACTCCCCCCTTATGACCGCCACCCCTCCCCCCTTAGACCCTACCTTCAAAATACAGGCTGACTTTGCTTCCATTAAACAAGCCGTTCTCAATCACCTGAAGTTTACCTTAGCCAGAGACGTCCATACCGCACGGCCTAGAGACTGGTGGCTCTGTATCTGTTATACCGTGAGGGATCGTATTTTAGAGCGTTTTATCCATACGCAAGAGGCCCATAATACCCATAAAGCACGCCGGGTTTATTATTTGTCTCTTGAATACCTGATGGGCAAGCTCTTGAAGGATAACCTCCTCAATACAGGGCTTTATAATGTCGTGCAAGAAGTAGTGCGGGACCTAGGGATGGACTTAGATGCTCTCCTAGACCAAGAAGCAGATATGGGGCTAGGAAATGGCGGCTTAGGGCGCTTAGCTGCTTGTTTTTTGGATTCTTTAGCCACGCTAGATTATCCTGCCATAGGGTATGGGATTCATTACGAGCACGGTCTTTTCAAGCAAGAAATCCTGAACAATCGTCAGGTTGAAAAGCCGGACAATTGGCTGCAATTTGGTAACCCTTGGCAGATCGTAAGGCCCGAATATGCCCAGAGAGTAAAACTATATGGTCATATTGAAAATGCTTTTAACAGCAACGGAGAATGGTCTCCAAAGTGGGTGCAAACCAAGGATATCTTGGGCATTCCCTGGGATATTAATATCGTGGGATATGGGGGATCTACGGTGAATTTCCTTCGCCTGTGGGAATCGCGGGCTACTGAGGAGTTTGATTTGCAAATCTTTAACAACGGAGGCTACGTAGAAGCCGTACGAGAAAAGGCCCTAGGAGAAACCATATCGAAAGTACTCTATCCTAATGATGCCACTGAAAGCGGAAAGGAACTGCGCCTGGTGCAACAAATTTTTTTCGTTTCTTGCTCTTTGCAAGATATCATTCGCCGCTATAAGCTTCATCATCAAGGCTGGGAAGATTTTTCTGAAGCGCTCACCATCCAGCTCAATGATACCCATCCTACCATCGCAGCGGTAGAACTCATGCGTCTTTTGATGGATACCGAAGGCCTTTCATGGGATAGTGCCTGGGATATATGTAAAGCAGTTTTTGCTTACACCAATCACACACTCTTACCTGAAGCCTTAGAAAAGTGGAGTGTCACCTTAATGGAAAAGGTGCTGCCCCGGCACCTTCAGATTATTTACGAAATCAATAGACGTTTCCTAGAGGATATGGTAGAGGTCTATTGGCCAGGGGACGATGAGAAAAAGAAAGCTTTATCCATCATAGAAGAGGGGCCAGTTCGTATGGTACGTATGGCCTATTTAGCGAATGTGGTGAGTTATTCTATTAATGGTGTAGCTGCTTTGCATACAGCATTGCTTAAAAAAGACCTCTTTCCTTTATTTCATACCCTATACCCAGATAAATTTAATAATAAAACCAACGGGGTTACTCCTAGGCGCTGGCTCAGGGCCTGTAACCCGCGCCTTGCTCGCCTGATAGACAAAACAATAGGCACCGGTTGGACAAAAGACCTACAGCTCCTTCGAAAGCTAGAGCCTTTTGCTAAAGATAAGGCTTTCCAAGAGGAGTTTTTAGCTATTAAGCATGCCAATAAGGTGGACTTGGCCCACTTTATCCAGCATCAATACCACCTGAGTATCGATCCCAAGGCTATCTTTGATGTGCAGATCAAGCGTCTTCACGAGTATAAGCGCCAGCATCTCAACCTCTTGCATATCCTAACGCTTTATAAACGCCTACTGCACGATCCTGCGCTCGATATTCACCCACGAGTCTTCTTATTCTCAGCCAAGGCTGCTCCTGGTTATTATTTGGCAAAAGAAATCATCTATGCTATTAATACAATCGCTCATCGTATTAATAATGATAACCGGGTAAACCATAAGCTAAAAGTAGTCTTTCTTCCAAACTATGGAGTGAGCCTAGCAAGCCTTATTATCCCTGCAGCAGATGTTTCAGAGCAAGTATCTACAGCTGGTAAAGAAGCTTCCGGTACTGGTAATATGAAGTTAGGCCTGAATGGAGCCATTACTATAGGTACTTTGGATGGTGCAAACGTGGAAATGCTTGAAGCAGTAGGGGAAGCGAATATCTTTATTTTTGGTAAAACGGTAGAAGAGGTAGCTGCCCTGAAAGCTAAGGGATACAAACCGTGGGATTATTACCACCAAAACGCAGAGTTAAAACAGATTTTAGACTGGCTTAGTAGCGACTTTTTGTGTCAAGAAGGCTCTCTGCTCCCTATTCGGGAAAGCCTCCTTGAACAAGGAGACCCCTACTTGGTGCTCGCAGACTATGAGGCCTATTGCAAAACCCACGAAAGCATAGACCAAGCCTATCGGAATCGATACTTATGGGCAGAGCTGAGTATTCTTAATACGGCACGTTTAGGCAAGTTCTCTAGCGATCGTACCATTCAGGAATATGCCCAGCACATTTGGAAGCTAAAGCCTATAGCCGTTCCTTAGAATACGCCGATAAAACGATTGATGTCTTGTAGGCGCTTTTCAGTTTTTTTGTAGAGGCTCGGTAATGCCTCTATCGTAATGCCTAAATGTGCAGGCAGGCTTGTGATTTTCTGCCCTTGGTGAAGCTTAGCTGCAAGGCTTAAAGCATCCGCGAGGGGTTCTTTTGTCCTCAGGTCTTGTTCCTTATAAGCGATCAAAATAGATAGTAAAACTTCTGGAATGGGAAGATGCGCTAAGATAGCAAGGTTTTTGTCCTTACTTTGTATATAGGTTTTTGTAGTGGAGGTATACTCTAGGAAACATGTTACGATACGGTCAATCGGGCCTAAGAGGCCGAGAGTATAGGCAAAATCAGCCTCAACGTTTAGCACAGGGGCTGCCATTTCTAAAAAAGCTGCGCTGAATAGAGCTTCCTGCCAAAGTTCAGCGTAATGGATTGAAAACTCACGAGAATACGGAAAGCCGTCTGCTTTCAGAAGCTCTAGCTGGATGAATTTCTGGATATCTGTTTTTTTTAGGGTAGCAGAAGCTCCCTCTAGGCTTAAGGAACGTTTTTTAAGCTTTGGATCTAAACGTATGCTAAAGTTTAAAAATTGTAAGATCAAACAGGGATCTATTTTGATGCAGGCTAATAGATCAAAGCTTTTAAGGTCCTCGTCACCCAGTAAGTGCTTCAGTTTGTGAAAGACAAGCGAACCTGGTAGGAGGCTATCCAGCAAGTCTAGAGGGGGAAGAGGCTTCATGGGGTAGGGGGTTGCTACGTGTTCAGAGGTGCCAGACGCTCACTCAAGTAGGGCATCACTTCTTTTTTTCGGCTGACAATCTTGGGGAGGTCAAAAATAGGAAGATCAGAAACACGTTTATAGTCTATCAGCCCTATAAAGGTAGGGTCCCCTGCGACAAGCAGGAGCGAGTCTAGCCTTTGAATGTCTGTTACGAGTAAAAGGGCGGCAAAGAGCCTTTCTTGCTGACGTAAGGCCTCTAGAGCAGCATATAGGTCGCTTGCTTTTTGCCAGAAAGGATCGAAACTCATTTCTTCTACCTGGGCAACCGATAGCCTTATGCCTTTCTCTTCAAAGATTTTTGCATCTAGGCCGATGACCTTTTCAGGAGACTGGCTAAGAATGCTAGATTCCATCTGAAACAAGGTATCAAATACTCTTTTGCCACTAACCCCCGCAAGGCCTTCGAGCCATTGTAAGATAGCCGCATCTTTAGGCGTAGTTGTGGGAGACTGCAAGAGGTAGGTATCGCTGATGAGCCCTCCCATCAAGAGGCCAGCAATTTGAGGCGATGGAACCAGATTGCACTTTTGAAAAAAATCTGCTATGATGGTGCAAGTAGACCCTACCGGTTCATTATGAAAGAAGATGGCCTCTTCCGTTTTAAAAGTGCCCAGTCTATGATGGTCTACCACCTCTACGATATTAGCTTCTGCAGCCCCTTCTACGGCCTGGCTCATCTCATTATGGTCTACTAGAGCGATGCTTAGCTGATGGATGGCTAAGGTGGGGGAGGTTTTTTGATGTAAGGTTTCTATGAATATAGGGGCTTCTGCTTGAAAAAGGTCAAGCACGGCTTGGGTACGTGGGGTAATATCCCCACAGCGTGCAGGAATATAGTGGTTTTCCCCTAGTGCTTGTTTCAAGGCTGCATAGGCTAGAGCAGCGCAGATAGAGTCTGGGTCAGGTTTTTTATGGCCAAAGATATAGATGCTGTCTTTGCTATCTTGCATAGGATATGAAGAAAAAATAGGGTTTATTTACCAGAGAGGACCACTGCATTAGGCCCTAGGGCTTCTTTGTAGCTGGAGGTAGGGGCATAGGTGCTGTAGTGGCAAAATTGTTTATCGGTATCTTTTACATTGTCATACCACTCGATGTGGCCATCTAAAAAGGCGACATAGCCTCCCGTACTACCCCATACCCCCTCTTTCTCATCCCACGTTCCGTCTTCTTTGAGCCCTCTAGACCAGGCTATAGGTGCTGTAGATGGACATAGCCCACTAGGAAGCTTTACCACAAAGCTAAAGCTTAGAGTTAGAGCCTTAAAATCATCAGTAGGAGTGCCCTCTGGTTTTATAAGCGTCTTTAAAGTCTTTGCCTTTTCGTCTATCAAAGGGTCTTGCTCTAGGAGCCAAAGCTGCGGATCATTTAAATGGGTGTGTTTAGCCAGGTAGGCGGCTAGGCTATGGATATCCTTACAGGTATTTAGGCCCTTGGTATCTCCACTTTGAAGACAAATCGTATAGGCCAGAACTAGCTGGCGTAGGTGACTGGCTGCCTTCGTTTTCTGAGCTTTCTCACTCACGAAGCTAATACTAGGAATCAGCACCGCTGCCAGTACGCCAATAATCGTCAGCACCCCAAGGATTTCTATCAGGGTAAGGCCTCTTTTACTCGAAAGCTTCGAATTGCACACTTGCATCGACAGATCTTATGAAATCTTGCTATTAGTAAGGCAAGGGAAAACGTCTACAAAGCTGTACCATCTCCTCTTTTACACGGCAAATACGTTCTTCGTCTTCTGGGGCACCTAATATATAGGCGATAGCCTGGGCCACTTGCTGCATTTGGGATTCTTTCATACCACGGGTGGTGAGCGCAGGCGTCCCTACACGGATGCCGCTAGTTTCAAAGGGGCTGCGTGTTTCGAAGGGGACGGTATTGCGGTTTAGGGTGATATTCGCTTTTTCGAGAGTATTTTGAGCTACTTTTCCGCTTAAGTTAGGGTGGCTAGGGCGCAAGTCTATTAACACTAAATGATTATCTGTACCGCCACTGCAAAGGTGAAAGCCATGGGCTAGTAATGCCTGTGCTAGGGTCTTAGCGTTCAAGATCACCTGCTTTTGATAGCTTTTAAACTCATCCTTCATGGCTTCCTGAAAGCATATCGCTTTGGCTGCTATGATATGCATCAAAGGACCGCCTTGGGTAGCAGGAAAGATGGCAGAGTCTATTGCTTGGGCAAGAGCTTGTTTGCAAAGGATAAGCCCCCCTCTGGGGCCTCTTAGGGTTTTGTGTGTTGTACTGGTGACGATGTCTGCATGCGGTACAGGAGATGGATGTACACCTGCCGCTACTAGGCCTGCAATGTGTGCCATATCGGCCATGAGTAAAGCTCCGCAGCTTTTTGCAATGCGGTCCATCCTCTCAAAGTCTATCACCCGCGGGTAAGCTGAGGCACCAACGGTGATCATTTTTGGCTTTTCTGCCATAGCTGAAGCTTCGAGGGTATCATAGTCTATACAGCCGCTATCTTTGTTTACGCCATAGTGTACCACTTGGTAGAGGGCTCCGCTCATATTTTTGGGATGGCCGTGCGTGAGGTGCCCTCCGTGCTCTAGGCTCATGGTCAAAATTTTATCCCCTGGCTTTAGGGTCGCCATGTATACCGCTATATTGGCCTGACTGCCTGAGTGGGGCTGCACATTGGCATGGTCTGCCCCAAACAAGGCTTTAGCTCTATCAATAGCGAGCTGTTCTACCGTGTCTACGTGTTGACAACCCCCGTAATAGCGCTTTTTGGGGTAGCCTTCGGCATATTTGTTGGTAAGAATGCTTCCCGCAGCCTCTAGGATAGCCGGAAGGGTAAAGTTTTCAGAAGCGATGAGCTCTATATGCTCTTCTTGGCGCTTTCTTTCAGCTTCTATGGCTGCATGTAGGCTAGGATCTAGCTCTTTTAGAGGCTGAATGTTGAGAGAAGGATGTGTATCAGTTGGCATGATGATAAAGGATGATATTTTTTTAAGATACAATTAATTTGTAAGTGCTTCTAAAGTCAATCTCGCAATCCTGTCTATTGTTTTTTAATTTGGGCCTAAGCTTTATGCCCTATACGCTCATTGTTGGGTGTTTCCTGGTTGAATTCTGTATTCAAAGGTTAAGCAGGCCCCTAGCGCTGTTAATATAAACACAAGCGCTAAAGGGTAAGGCCTATGGTCTGGGATGAAGGCGCTCACCCACCCAATAATAGCTCCACCCCCGAGCTGCATGCAGCTATAGAGGCTGCCTGCGTAGCCTGCAATAGCCCCAAAGGGAGCAAACGCTCTCGAAAAAGCATTGGGCCAAATTAGAGTTATCCCGAAGAGGAAAGCAAATATAGCTATCAAAAATAAATAAATACTTTTTATCAAACATAGATCTAGGATGAGTATAAAAGCACCCGCTAAGCTCATCAGGAGCCATCCTAGGCGTAACATGTTGTCCTGCCCTATTTTTCTTACGCACTTAGCGTTGAATATGCCCCCCAGGGCCATAGCTGTGCCCCCCAGAAAAAAGTTTATACAGCCAAAATTTGCTATCGGTAGGTCAAAATAATGCGCATAGAGGACAGGTCCTACTATAAACCAAGAAAAGAATGCTCCATAAGTAAAAAATACACATAAGCCATATCCCATAAATATAGGGCTTTTTAAGAGTTGGGCATAAGCAGCAGAAAAAAACTGAATACTAAAACGCTCGGTTGTGCGGTGTGTATTGGTTTCAGGCAATAGCATATAGACTAGAGACAATACCGCCCCTCCATAGCTGATGGATGCGATAAAAGAGGCACGCCACCCCTGATGAGCCTCAAAGTATCCGCCTAAGAAAGGAGCAGCAGCCACGATATATACCATGACAATACCTAAGTACCCTCCGTATTTGGCAATTTGTTGACCTGTAAAGACATCCCGAAAGATCGATCGCCATAAACAGGCGCATGCGCCAGCTCCAGCCCCTTGGTGCGGCTTTCGCCGGTCAGCACGGCAACGCCGG
>CAZEFS010000046.1:0-456 GCA_964511545.1 uncultured Opitutales bacterium | reverse complement strand
ACCATCAGCCAAAAAAGGTTTTCCGTCAGCATACATATAGCACTCCCTACCACAACGATGCACAGTCCTATTAAGAGCCCAATGCGTCTACCCAAGACTTCTGACAAGGGGCCATAAATAAATTGTGACAATGCCAGTGATAGCATAAATATACTCATACTCTGTTGAATACCGGATAGGCTAGCATTCAGATCGTGCGACATAGTTAAGAATGAAGGCACGTAAATGTCAGACATAAAGCCAGTTAGGCAGGCGACAAAGGTAAGGACCACTAATATTTTAAATTCTTGAAATCGCATGGCTTTAGTTTTTCGTAGAGATATACAGGTGTCTACCCTATAGGGAAATTAGACCACTTGCGAAACGATTGTATGTAGCTCTCTGGCTTCAGGCTACAGGCTACGCTCTTCCCCCTACGCTCCTTGAGCTACGGGCGACAAGCCGAACTACCTGTCT
>CAZEFS010000045.1:2519-8805 GCA_964511545.1 uncultured Opitutales bacterium | reverse complement strand
GGCTGAGGGGCTGGCTGAGGTGGCCTAGGAGGTCAAGACCCACTTTTTTTAAGACCTGGACTGAATGCGTAGAAGGGCCATCTCCTGCGAATGCAGAAGTGCCTGCAGAGACGACTCTCAGGCTCCTGAGGAGCGGAGCCTCTACCTCTAGGGCGTGCTGCAATAGCTTTTCTGCCATAGGACTTCGGCAGACATTGGCTGTGCACACACAGATAATGAGATTGCGTTTAGGGTTTGCTTCAGCATTCATGACATATAGGTTTGGCTTCGTCCTAACTACTCTAGAGTCTTTATGGGGTTTGACAACACCTTTTGAGACGAGGGGCTTAAGGAAAGGCTTTCTTGGTCTTTTTAAAACGCTTTTGGTCTTGCAATACATCAAAAAGGTGTTTCAAGGCAGGGTTTTGTTGACATAGCTCTGCTGTTAAAAGGTCATATTCTAAAAACAGGGCTAAGAGGATTTTTTTGTCTGCTGTTTTTAGTGCAGAGTTTGATAGTAGCTGGACGTAGCTGAAAGTGCCATCTATAGAAGCATGATCCGTTAACGGAAGCGATGGCAGAGCAGTGTGATCTTTGAAGCATCTAAGAACAGCTTGTATACAAGATTGGAAATGGTCGGTGTATGGGGCAGGATTACTTTGTCTTTGTTGAATCAGAGTCTGCAAGACAGAAGGTAGCGTCAGTTCTTCGAGGTTGGGGACCAAAATAGAGTCATTTAGCCTAAGTGTATGCAGTAACACGCTTAGGCATTGAGGCTTGAGTGACTGAAGCGCGTACTGCAATGCGCCTTTATAAAGATGGGCATTATGACTGCTGAAGGGGGATGCTTCAGTTAATATACATTGCAAAAAACTATCATTGTCTACGTCTATAGCTAGCTCTAGAGTTGAACAAAAGTCCTTTTCATCCAGCTTTTGGTGTAGCTTTAGATCTAAGCACGTCTTCCAGAGAAGGGGATTTTTCAGAAGTAATGCATGCATCACCATCTCTTTACAATGAGCTGAGGGGAGCTGCTGGGCGTTAGTCGTATCTAAAGTGTTGAGGTAGCTTTCTAAAATAGCTTCCAGTATTTGTTGCGTATCCTCTTTTCCTTCTAGAGGCCAGCCTACAAGTTTTTTAAAAAACTCTACTTTGCAGCTATCCCACCGCAGCGATGGGGATAAGCATTTTTCTTGAGAAGAGGAGCGTCTTACACGCCTTGTTTCTATAGGCTGAGTACGAGGAGTGGGTATGAGGCTACAGTCTTCTTCTGGATTTAAAGAACTGAAGCGACTAGAGGGCCGGGGTGTGGGAAGAGACCGGCTGCTAAGGCTAGTAAAACGTGTGATTTCCATAAAAAAGAGCCTAGGGAAATTAGGCTCTATTGATAAAAAATATGCTAGACTATAAGTTTATATTAAAGCTTTTTTGGCTAGTTTTGCAGTTTCTAATTTACCAGGCTCCAAATAGGCCTGGGGCATCGTTATATTCCTTAATTGAGTTACCTTCACTCTCGATATTACTGTTAGAAACGTTAGGTTCATTCTTGGGATGCTTTGACGTTTGTAGCTCTGGGTATTGTTGATCAAAAAAGCTTTTAGCACTCGTTGCTTCTCTCTTTGCCTGAGGCGTTGGGACTTGATTGCTAGATACTCTTAAATTGAGAGGCGTAGAGGGTGCCCACGGAGCAGCACTTCTCTTTCTTAAACCCGTAAAAGGAGCTGAGGGAGGAGGCGTGTCTTCATCGGAAGAAGAGCCATTATCGATATAGCTTGAGAATGATAGATAGCTCCCTGTGTAGTTATAATCATCAAATTGTTTTTGTTTTTTAGGAATGGGACCTAAGTCTTGACTAGCCGCTAGGCCAGCAAAGCGGTTATGGTCTGGGCTTGGAGGAGTATAGCGAAGGTCATTACGCAGAGAGTGGTGATTGGTCTTTATAATGGAACTGGGGTGAGTTTTCATAAATGGGATAGAAAGCCATCCGAAATAAGAGCCATTTCTGCCTTTTACAAGCCTAAAAATAGCGCCTCCTTTAGATTTTTTGAAAAGACCTTAAACAAAGGGTTGAAGCTTTTAGTGTTTGTGTTAGGATATTTATTTTGAGTACTTATGCTTTTTGATTTCTTTGAAAAACTTTTTTACCGCGGCCAAAAGAAACTCCCCTTCTCCAATGACCCCACTATAGAAGCCCGTAGAGCCCTCAATGGCAGACGCTTGCCTGAGGATTTAAGCGATTATACCATTTGCCTAGCAGATTATGACAGCAAGGCCACCTTAGATTTTCTTAAGCCAGACTTGGGCTGGCCCATAGATTTTTATAGAGAGTATATCAAGACCTACGCTCAGCTGATCCGTAAACGTCATGGGAAGGCCGTTATTTGTATGGTGGTTTTACAGGATTATCTGACATGGCTCAAGGAGAGGGGTCTAAGGCATCAGCCCTCTTTTTTGGATAAATATGTGGAGGCGCTGGGGCAAAAAAAGACTTAAGATTAGGGTTGTAAGCTAGCGCGTATGGATCTAGGGTGGAGGACTATGCTTTCATTTGTCTTTTACTTTTTTTTAGCAGTAGGGCTTTTTTGTCTTTTTGTCATTTTCTCTTTTTTTAGTGTGTGGCTTAGGGCCCTTTTGGCACAGGCTCCAGTCAGGCTTCTTAACCTCATTGCCATGCGCCTTCGAGGGGTCCCCTATTCGATGATAGTGGATGCTAGAGTGACAGCAGCTAAGGCCGGTCTTATGTTTACTACGGATAGCCTAGAGGCGCACTACCTTGCTGGAGGGAATGTAGTGGCTACGATAGAGGCCCTCATTGCTGCAGAAAAAGCTGGAATGGGGCTGGACTTTACGAGGGCATGCGCGATAGACCTAGCTACTAAAGGAACGGGTAAGAGCGTTGTGGATGCTGTGCGTACCTCCGTAAACCCCAAAGTGATTGACTGCCCAAATACAGACTCCGGTAGGGTGACGATCGACGGCGTTGCTAAAGATGGCATCCAGGTACAAGTACGTGCGCGTGTTACTGTAAGGACCAACCTGAAAAGCTTTGTTGGCGGAGCTAGAGAGGAGACCGTTATCGCTAGAGTAGGTGAAAGCATTGTCAGCACTATTGGTTGTGCAGATAGCTATAAGACAGTTTTAGAAAACCCAGAACTCATCTCGAAAACAGCCCTCAAGCGTGGGCTAGATGTAGGGACAGCCTATGAGATTTTATCTATCGATATAGCGGATGTAGATATTGGAGAAAACGTAGGCGCAAAATTGCAAGCTTCTCAGGCAGAAGCCAATAAGGTAACTGCTCAGGCCCAGGCTGAAATTAGGCGGGCCGCAGCCGTTGCCCTAGAACAGGAAATGAAGGCCAAAACCCAAGAGATGCAGGCAGAACTTGTGAAGAACCAGGCCCAAGTACCCCTCGCTATGGCCCAGGCCTTGCAAAACGGCAAGCTAGGGGTGGTGGATTGGTACAAGCTCAAAAATATTGAGGCCGATACCAAGATGCGAGACCAGCTTGGTGAGCATAATTTGTAGCTCTAGGTAGTGTAAGCAATCTCCTCAAAAAAAGTGGCCTTCTATGATTTTGTGCTAGCTTTTATAGTTTACAAGAGACAAAATTTGACCTAGCTAGGACATGCAACAAAAGCACTATGAAGCAACGTACTATAGCCAAAGTGGTCAGCATTCGGGGTAAGTCTTTGCATATGGGAGAGGAAACTACTCTCACCCTGCACCCCGCACCCATAGACCAGGGTATTCGATTTAAGCGTGTCGACTTATACGGAATGCCCGAGCTGCAGCCCAGCGCAGAGCTGGTGACGGACCTCGTGCGTAGCACAACTATCGTCTCTGGCCATACAAAATTGCACACGATAGAGCATATCCTCAGTGCTCTTAATGGTTTAGGGATAGATAATGTCCTCATAGAGTTGAATGGCAGCGAGCCTCCAATTTTGGACGGATCAGCTAAATATTTTGTAAACCTGATCCAAGAGGCGGAAATCGTTGAGCAAGAGAAGGATAGGCACTATTTTGTTTTGGATAAGCCGATTTCTGTCACAGCTGGGAGGGGGTCGATGATTGCTTTACCTTATGATGGTTTTAAAGTCACCTGTACTTCAGCCGATGACAGAGGGTTTCACTCTCAGCATCTGTCCGTAGATATCGATCCTGAGACATATGCGGCTCATATCGCCCCTGCTCGTACCTTTACTTTTTACGAAGATATAGAGCCCTTGCTGAAAATAGGGAAAATACAAGGAGGAAGCCTAGACTGTGCGATTGTAGTCAAAGGGGATAAAATTCTATCTAAAGAGCCCTTGCGTTTTAAGGATGAATTTGTCCGCCACAAGATTTTAGATATTGTGGGGGATATCAGCCTGCTAAAAATAAAGCTAAAGGCTCATATCATAGCTATTTGCCCTAGCCACTCGCTGAACGCAAAGCTTACACAAGAGCTTTTGCAATACTATCAGGCCTCAATGCATAAGGAGAAGAGTGCTAAGCCTATTTTTATTCAGGCCCTTCCCGAGACAGAGATGGATATCCGCCGTATTTTGGATATCCTTCCTCATCGCTATCCTTTTGTGATGATCGATAGAGTAGTCAAAATTCAGGAAGAAGCCGAGCTGACGGCGATCAAAAACGTCAGCATCAATGAGCCGTACTTTGTGGGCCATTTTCCTGGCTTGCCGGTGATGCCAGGGGTCTTGCAGCTGGAGGCTATGGCTCAGGCAGCAGGTATATTAATGTATCGCAAACTGGGTTTAGAGAAGAAAATTGCCTATTTTATGAGCTGCGACAAGGTGAAATTCCGCAAACCCGTAACCCCAGGAGACCAGCTTGAAATTATTGTAAAACTAAAGGACTCTTCCCGTAAGTTTATTGGTGTAGCGGAAGGAGTCTGTAAGGTAAACGGCAAAGTAGTATCCTCAGCAGAGCTGATGTTTGGTGTTACCGATACATTTAACCCCTAGCGCACTGCATAATCATTCCAGTTTGCTCCTATGACTATATCTATCCATCCTACCGCTATTGTTGAATCAGGAGCAGAGCTAGATGATGGGGTCAGTATCGGCCCGTATGCCTATATCGGTGCAGAGGTGCGCTTAGGCAAGCACACACGCGTGCAGCATCATGCCACCGTAGATGGCTATACTCAGATGGGGGAGAATAATGATATTTTTCCCTATGCTTTCATTGGAGGAAAGACGCATGATCTTAAATTTACGGGTGGCCGTCCAGGCCTAAAAATTGGAAATCATAATGTGTTTAGAGAGTATACTACTATCCATGCTGCTACGAATGATGGCGAATATACCGTTTTGGGAAATCACAATCTGATCTTGGCCTACAGCCACATAGCTCACGATTGCATCGTTCAAAACCACTTGATTATGAGTAGCCATGCTGCTTTGGGGGGGCATACAGTGGTGGGGGATCATGTGAATGTTGGCTGGGGGGCTGGCGTTCATCAGTTTTGCCGTGTAGGAAGCTATGTGATGATAGGCGCTTCAACCAAGCTTGTCCAGGATGCTCCCCCTTTTATGGTGATCGATGGACAGCCTGCGAGGGCAAAAACTATCAATAAAATAGGTCTCACTCGGGCCAATTTTCAAAAGGAAGAAGTGAGCCTTGCGCGCTATCTCTTTAAAACGCTCTATGTAGAGGGCCTCAATAAGAGCCAGGCCCTTGAGAAAATCCAGCACTCGGGGCATAAAGATCATTGGATGACGCGTGTTTTAATTCAGTTTATAGTTGAAAGTAAACGGGGCCTAGTATAATGCCTTATGCTATATCCTAGCTATTCAGTCAGGATAGGACACCGGTTAGTACTTCTAGGCTTATAAACGATGAGAATACCTTTTTTAAATATAGCAAATATCATTACGCTGTCTCGCGTTCTGGCTTTATTTTTAATTGTTTTGCTCTTGCATATAGAACTTACAGGGGCTTATACGCTTGCTTTTTTGGCTTTTGTGGTGGCGGCTCTGAGTGATATCTTAGATGGTTATATCGCAAGGCGCTTTGGTATGGTCTCGGTATTTGGGAAATTTATGGACGCGTTAACAGATAAAATCTTAGTTATCGGTCTTTTAGTCGTCCTTTTAGTCATTGGCCTTTTGCCGAGTTGGACGCTGCTTGGAATATTGTTGATTATTTGTAGAGAGTTTTTGGTAACCGGCCTACGTTTGTTAGCTGCCGGCCAAGGAAGAGTCCTCGCTGCGGAAACTGCTGGCAAACAAAAGACGTTTCTTCAGCTCTATACGATTGGTAATGCCTTGTTTTATGGGATGATCGCTAGGGACTGGGT
>CAZEFS010000045.1:0-2509 GCA_964511545.1 uncultured Opitutales bacterium | reverse complement strand
ATACAAGCCCGGGCTTTGAATCCTTAGCTTACAACTGTACCTGTATAGCCTTTGTGGGGGCGACGGCACTGACCGTTTATTCCGGTATTCGCTATTTGTATCAATACTGGGATATTTTTCTTGAGAAGTAGATAGACCTCTTGCAATGAAAAACCGTATTATCCTTTTTTTAGCTACTCTAGGCGGTATAGGGTATCTTCCGAAAGCGCCCGGCACTTATGGGTCTTTGGTAGGGCTCGTTTTGCCTATAATGCTTGCAGAACGCTTTTCATTATCGACTTATAGTATGGGTCTTAGCGCGGGGGTGGTACTTTCTGTTGTATGCTGCCACGTAGCAGAAAAACTCCTGGGAGAAAAAGACCCTTCTGCAGTCATCTTGGATGAGTGTATTGCCATGCCGTTTTGTTTTTTGGGTCTGCAGCCTTTTGGCCCTCCGGGAGTATTTTGGCTTCTAGGCTTTGCCTTATTTCGGTGTTTTGATATATTAAAGCCTTTAGGTATAAAACGTCTCCAATCTTTGCCGGGAGGGCTAGGGATAGTGGTGGATGATCTAGCGGCTGCGCTTTGCGTTCATTGCATCCTGCGTGCTATCTGTTTGGTCTGCTAGGGGCTAGGATTTGCGCACTTGCTTTATCTAGAAAAAGCATTAAGATGCCTCTTAGATTTATTCTTTCAAAAGTCGTGAAAAAGCCTTGAAAAACCTTTTATTTCTTTTTCTTTTAAGAGATAGCTTTTGATAAAAGACCTATTGGAAACCCACGTATTTTGGTTTCTGGGCGAGGCGAAATAAATGAGGAACCGGAGTGTACAAAAGCGTAACAAAGGATTCCGAGCTTATTTTTGACGAACTTAAGACACAAAAGACAAGGGTTCTGCAAGAGGTCTAAAGATTAAAAGCCTTGAATCCTTCTTAAATAATGACTACTCATTTGTATGACATCTTCTAAAATTCATGAGCTAGACGCTAGTTCTTTTGACACTATTGTAAAACGCCAGGACTCCACTCCTGTCTTAGTAGACTTTTGGGCCCCCTGGTGTGGCCCCTGTAAAGCTATAGGCCCTGTCTTAGACCAGCTTGCCAATGAGCTAGACGGGAAAGCCCTGATTTGTAAGGTAAATGTGGATGAGCAATCGTCTTTAGCAGGCCAGTTTAGCGTCCGTGCTATACCGACATTACTTCTGTTTAAAAACGGCCAAGTGGTAGACACCATCGTCGGTCTTGCCAATAAGGATGCCCTCAAGCAAAAAATAGAGGCTCAGGTTTAGATGTATAAGGTTCTATCGTGGCTCTTGTTTAAAAATCAGCAAAGGGCCTAGTTCACTCATATATTGGTTCTTATGCGCGTTTTAGTTACAGGTGGTGCAGGGTTTTTGGGTAGTCATCTTTGTAAGCGCTTGTTGGATAAGGGCTATCAGGTGATAGCCTTAGACAATCTCTTTACAGGCCAAAAGTCGAATATTCAAGATCTGTTTGATTACCAAGGGTTCGAGTTTATCCGCCATGATGTGATAGATCCCTTTAAAGCAGAGGTGGATCAGATCTACAACCTTGCCTGCCCAGCGTCTCCTGTTCATTATCAGTATAACCCTATCAAAACGATCAAAACCTCAGTTCTGGGCGCTATTCACAGCTTGGGCCTAGCCAAGCGCCTAGGAGCCCGTATTTTACAGGCATCTACTTCTGAGGTCTACGGAGACCCACGGGAACATCCACAAGGAGAGACCTATTGGGGCCACGTCAACCCCATAGGGCCTAGGGCCTGCTATGATGAAGGAAAGCGCTGCGCTGAAACCTTGTTTTTTGACTATCATCAGCAAAATGGGGTGGATATTAGGGTGGTTCGTATTTTCAATACTTATGGACCAAAGATGGCTTTAAACGATGGACGTGTAGTCTCTAATTTTATCACGAAAGCCCTGAAGGGAGAGCCCCTTTATATTTATGGGGATGGGAAGCAAACGCGGTCTTTCTGCTATGTGGATGATCTGATTGAGGGGATGATCCGCACCATGGAACAAACTGCTATCCTTGGCCCAGTAAACTTAGGCAACCCCTATGAAATGACGATCAAAGAACTGGCCCAAAGGGTGATAGAACTGACCCATAGCGCTTCAAGCTTAGAATATAAACCCGCCCTAAAAGATGATCCTGAGCGCCGCCAGCCTAATATCGACCTAGCAAAATGGCACCTAAACTGGCAGCCGACTGTAGCCTTAAGCGAAGGCCTTAGAAAGACCATTCCTGACTTTAAGGCTCGCCTGGACTTAGAGTAGCTACCTTTCTGAGGTCTTTTGAGAGACAGCGTACTTAGGGGGGGTAAGGAGATGGCCGCTATTAGACCTCTTGGGAAAGTATTGTCTTTTATATCTTAAGTTCGTCAAAAATAGATTCAGGCTTCGTTCTTCCCCCTTACGCTCCTTGAGCTACGGGCGACAAGCGAACTACCTGTCTCCCGTAGGCTCCTGTCTCCCGACGTGTCAGGCATCTCCACTACGCCAAGCCTACGGG
>CAZEFS010000044.1:0-9079 GCA_964511545.1 uncultured Opitutales bacterium | reverse complement strand
AAACTGATAGAGGCTGGTGAGGGCAAAATCTCAAACCTCTGGCTTAAAAGGGAGAGGATACTACCGGTGTCTAAAATAAAAATAGGCTCCCCAGCTGCATTAAAAGAAGACGCACTCACACAGGGAATCTTGCCTAACTTAGGGTGTAGAGGCTGCACCAGTAAAGAATGCTCTCCTTCTATAGCCTCTACTACAAGGCCAAATAGGGAGTTTTCTGATCGAACTATTATCACCTTCAGGCCTGGTTCTATCTTAAAAGCAGATAATTTTAAAAGCTCTCCTAGATGAACCACAGGAAACGACTGATCACCCTGTATATAAGTATAAGACCCGGATCGTTCTTGAATCTTAGTTTCATCTAGGGCAAAAACAGCTTCAATTCCTTCTTTATTAAAGGCATACAGGCCTAAACCCACACGAGCCACAAGCGTTTTGAGTACAGAGCGCATGAGAGGCAGCTGCAAGAGAAAGCGTGTTCCCTCTTCTTGACTGGTATGGATGTGTATAGAGCCCTGCTCTTTCTCTAAAAAATACCGGACTACATCCAGTCCTACTCCCCGGCCTGAAACCTCAGAAACTGTTTTAGCTGTAGATACACCTGGCAAAAAAATATATTCTAAGAGCTTGTGCTGAGAGATCGTTTGTACTCCGTTTACGTCTATCAAGCCTAGCTCTACGACTCTTTTTTTCAAGGTATCCACATCTACACCTCGGCCATCATCTTTAGCCTCTATCATCAAAAAACCAGTATGGTGATAGGCTCTTATCTGGATAGAGCCTAGGGGCCTTTTACTTTTGCGGATTCTTTCTTCAGGCACTTCGATACCATGGTCGCAGGCGTTACGGACAATATGATTGAGACACTGTTCTATACCTTCAAGTAAGTGCCTATCCACCATAACGTCTTCTCCTTTTATGGCAAGCTGAATGTGCTTTCCTAGAGACTCTGAAAGGCTATGAGTCAGGCGTGGAAGGCCTTGGACGCAATCTGAAAAAGGCCTAGTCGTATTGGAAATCAAGGTTTGGTAGAGCTGCTCTGAAAAGAGGCTTGTCCTACCCGTAAGCTTATCAAAATATTCTAGAGCTTGCCAGGCATACTGCATACGAGAGCGTATTTTATGCCTAGTTTCTTCCAGAGCCTTTTGGCGAAAAAAACCACTCCCCTCCTCTGCAGGTAGATGAATCATCGTGTCTAGCAGATGGATCAGGTGAAGGTCATGCTCTTTGAGTTCCACGAGGCTATCTTTTAGGATTTTAAACTGATTGAGCTGCACCAAAAGCTCCATGGTCAGCGTCATCATCCGGTTAAGGTTCTGTGCGGATACCTTTACAGGCACGTCCTGTGTGAGCTTTGTAGGTAAGGCTTTGGTTTCTAATTTTTTTTTTTAGGCTCTGACTTCCTATAGGCACACAAATGGAAAATATCTTGAGTGAGTTGACTGAGCCTAGTATCTAGTTTTAGCATTGCCTGCCCTAGGCCTAGCATAGGAGTAGCAGCGATTGCTTCAAAAGCAAATAAAACGTCCTTAAAAAGAGCTTTAGCAGCTCCATCCCAGGCCCACAAACCTTCTTTTATCCCTAAAAACCAAGATTCCATCTCCTCGCACAGCTTGGATAACCTCCCAAAACCGATGATACCTGCAGACCCCTTGATGGAATGAGGAATACGGATCAAATTGTCATCAAACGTCGCTTCTGTTTGATGGTTATTGGCCCAATCCGTAAGCAGGGTGACGTTTGCCTGAAACTCTTTCCAAAATAAACCCAAAAACCGCTCATCACAATTCTCTAGTTGAGGCTCTGCCTGTAGACCTTCTATCAGTTTCAGCAAAGACTGATTCAGCATGTCTAGCTTTTCTTTTTCCTCCCCTGGCCAGTTTAAGATTTCAAATTCAGAATACTGCTTGAGTTTCACCAGGGTCTCAAAGACCTCTAATAAGAGGTTGAGATCTATTCTTTTTAAGCGTATACCTGTCTTTTGCGCAGTCACAAAACACTCCTCTACCTGATGCGCAATGAGGCTGATCCCCTTAGCCCCGACAATCTGCGCAGCTCCCTTCATCGAATGGGCAGCCCTCATCGCAGCCTCCAAGTGGGCTGCATCATCCGGCTTTTCGAGGAGACCCAGGATAGACTTCTCAAAGAGTAAGCCCTGGCTTTCAGCTTCATTTCTGAAAATTTCTATAAGAGAGAGCGTATCAAATTCCACAGTGAATAGGGGAGGGTTCAAGAAGAGAGTCTATAGCTTTAAAAATACCCGTATGACAGATGAGCGTAACCGTTTGCTTGTCTCTCATAAACTGTCCTAAAAAAAGGCTAGAATCCACAGTAGATAGAGACAGCAAAGATTCAGGAACGAGGGTCTGTAAGCCTACGATTTTTCCAACGGGAAAGATATAAGCCTCGTTATCTTCCTCAAGGAATAAAAACGCCTCTTGCGTATACGGCCTTAGTATCTTTTTTCCTAGTAAAAAATAGCCTAGATCCACTGTCAATTGAAGCCGTCTTTTTGCTTTTACAAGGCCCAAGAGCCACTCCTTAGAGTTATGAGGAATAGGATAAATAATTCTAGGCTTTATTACCTTTCGCAAAGAACTAGCTATAAACGCAAAATAACGCCCGTCTAAGGTAAAAACTAAGACCTGTAGACAGGTACTGGTAGCATGAGGTGGGATCTGGTCTATCATTTGGATCCAATCCTCATAATACTTTTGATGATCAACGTGTTCTAAGTCTAGCATAGTCAAGAAAGGCTTGAAACGAGATTATGAAAAGAACAAGGACTCAACTTGGCCAAGTTCAGCAAGGATGCTTCTATTTTTTCTAAAGCTAAGTACTTACAAGAAAGGCCGTTTATCGTTTGAACGTCTCCCAAAGCAGTATTTTTTTCTAAAAAATAAAGCTTTCTCATGTTTTCTGCCCTAAAGGCCCAATAAAGAAAGCCGCCAGCTTTTTTAGTAGAGGCTTTCACAACACCCATACGTGTACCTAGGCTTAAAGCTGCAGGCCTTTGGATATAATACAAGCAAAGATCCAAGAGGGGGACCCTCTGTTGCTTATAAGAAAACCACATTAGAGTATTAGTAGGGGTTAAGCCTGTGGCTATATTGGGAATCACACATTCTAAACTTTGCGCTTCTGTATAGTAGGCCTGGGTATGGATGTAAAACATGAGTACTAGCATAAGACCTTAATTCATCTCTACTTTATCAAAAACCGCCTCTTGGAGACGTTTAGAAGCGGCTTCAGGTTCTACCATACGTAGTGACAGCAAGGCCTGCTTCATCTCGTTTGTACTTTCGTTTAATCCCAATTGAAGCGTTTCTACCTGCTTTATACCCTGTGTGAGCTGAAGATGCTTTTTAGAAAAGTCTAAGCTAAGATGATAAACCGTGCTCAATTTCTCGTTTGGGTCTTGCAGGTCTTGTTTAATACTGTTTAGACGTGGAAGGAGAGCCTCCTCTTGCTCTAAAACGCTAGCGAGTTTATGTATTAAAAAACTAAGCTCATGGGTACAATGAGAGACGTGTGTGTTCAATGCATCCATATCCTGTGTGGCAAGACTGATCCCATCACTCATGTCTTTTAACATCTTATGAATATCGCTCGTAGCGAGACTGGTTTGACTCGCTAGCAAGCTAATCTGCCGTGCAATCACAGAAAATCCTTTACCTAAATCTCCCGCTTTTTCAGCCTCTATCGAGGCATTAATAGACAGCACTTCCGCCTGATCGCCTATTTTTTTTATGGTATTAATAAAGCTATTCATATTGGCTGCCTTCTGGTTTAAGACCAGAAATTTATACCCGATGGTATTTTTTAACTTCAATACTCCCTGGGCCTGATGTTCAATCCGCTGGGCTTGTTCCAAGCTCTCGCTGAGCAGACTCTTTGTATCTAGGGCAAAGGAGTCGAGTTTTTCTAGCTCCTGCTGGACATGGGTATACTGACTAAGGATAGTCTTTAGGTTTTCCTGACTCCGTTGATTGAGCTGACCTAGATGGTGAGTTTGAAGATCTTGGCTTTTCGTCAGTTTATCCAACTGCTCTAGCGAAAGGGCGAAGGCCCCCAAAAGCTCTTTAATCGGCACCAAGAAGGAATGCATCTTTTCTAGCATCTTGCCCAGGCCGTAAAACAGTTGCTCGGTCTCATTGCGAGGCTGGCCTTCCAGCTCTGAGATTTCATTATCCAAAAAAGCTTTATCTAAAAGAGAAGAAGCAAGACTGAGCTCTCCTTTTGCAAGCCGGGAAGTCACCCCTGTGAGATCCACTATGGGTCTTGCAATTTTCTCAGCTAAAAAGAAAGCAATAAAGGTGACTAAACTGAGGCCTATAATCATGGCCCAGAGGATAGCCTGAGTCAGAAACATAAAGGGTTCTCTCAGTTTTTTATGAATAGGAATATAATTATCCTCGCAGGCTAGCACTCCAATCACCCAATCCCACTGGGGGAAATAAATACATTTAATAAGAGCAGCTTGCTGAGTTTTCTTATGAGCATCCTTAATCTCAAAAGCCTGACTAAATACCTGCCCTACAGGGCTATGAATAGCATTTCGCCTGAGGTTATCAAAAAATAATACCCCCTTTTCTTGTACAATGTGATTCAGTTCTAGGTAGTCATACTCTGAGTTTTTAGGGTAGATAAAGCCTTGGTTCTCCTTCTTTGGATGGCCACGCATCACCCACAAAAAGCCATTCACTTCAGCAGACATATCATGAAATACCCTTTGCAAATTAATCAATCCCCCTTCATTGGTAGCGATGCGTATCATGCCGATTACTTTGCCTGTATCCGTCTCGATAAGGGGGGCTGCCCCATACACATACCACTCATCCAAAACATTGGTAGACGATAAGACCACCTCTCCTTTCAAAACGCGCTGGATAGTCTGCTCTGGGTCATTCACCTTACTATTTGCAAGCAAGCACTGCGAGATGTCTCTGCTGCCGTCTGCCCTTAAGAGAGTAGTCGCAATACGCAACATATCGCCTTCTTCATTGACGCGTTGAAACAAGGAAATGGTTTCTTTAGTCAAGGCCTTCAGTGGGTCTACAATGGGAGAGGCGATGGATTCATTAAAGTTCTGCTCAATCACCTGGTTCCCGATCAGCAGTTTCGGCAGTTCATAAAAATAGAAATCTTTAGAAAGGGGGCTCTCTGCCCGCCAAACGATTTTGTCTTCTGAAAGACGAATAGGGCCCCATTCATGCAAAAGCTGCTGTGCGAGCCTCAAGTTTGCGTAGACTTTGTTTTGAACGACTTCATTCACGGCATAGCACATATTCCACAAATGGCTAACAGTATTGGTTAGATCTTTATCCACCAAAAGCTTAAAGTCTTTATCAAAGCGGCTGATGAGTTTTTCTTGCTGGCTAGTCACCATCAAAAAAAGCGTTAAAGCCGGTATAATAGCCGAGCAGATCGAGAAAGCTATAATTTTGTGCCGTAATTGTATCTTCATGGGCGAGGTAGGTAAACCCAGACAGACCTAGCTATAGGAAAGATCCTAAACTGAAGCAATCAAATTTTAAAGAAAATGCTTTGGAAATACTTTGGCCTAATGCATTAGACAACTTGCGGACCGACGTATTTTGGTTTCTGGGCGAGGCCAAATAAATGAGGAACCGGCCTGTCGCGCCGAAGCTCGTAGAGCGTAGGGGGAAGAACGACGCCTGAAGAGCGAAGACTGATCTTATTTTTGACGAACCCAGAGACCAGGCTTCACTCTACGAGCTACTTGTCTCCCGAAACTCGACGTGTCGGGCGTAGCTTTTAAAGCGAAGCCTGAAGAGCGTAGGGAGACGCCCGGCAGGCCAACCAAGATAATACGTAGGTCCGCAAGAGGTCTAATAAGCGTTTTAAGCGCTTACACCGTGGTTGCCGCTTCGTAAAACTGGCTGAGGCTCACATCGCCTGAAGAGAGAGCATAGTACTGGCCATTTTCTAGCTTTATACGTAAGGCTCCCTGACCATTAATGCCACTGGCTACCCCTAAAATCACTTGGTTGAGCTGCTCTACTTTCACAAGATGGTTCTTTAGCGCATCATAACTCGACCATAGCGTATCTAGCCTCACGAGGTAGTCACCTTTTTGAAAAAGTGCATAAGCCTCGAGGATAACACGGATGCATCCGGCGCTAAGCCGGTTCATATTCCACTCTCTTCCACTGAATTGGGCTAAAGAACTTGCCTTCAAACTTAAAGATTCAGAAAAATCCCCTGCCTTGCCGTTGATATTTAAGCCTAGACCAAAAACGAGCTGTTCTGCCATTTCTCCACCTACTACAGCTTCAGCTAGCATACCGGCCACTTTTTTATGTTGGCAAACAAGGTCATTCGGCCACTTGATCTGTAAAGGCAGGTGTGTTTCTTTTCGGAGGTAGTCGCAGATGTTTAGGCCTACCCAAAGGGTAAATAGTTGCAACTTTTGTGCAGTCAGGCTAGTTTTAAGGCCGATACTTAAGTATAAATTAGATCGCGTGCTGGACTGCCACTCCCGCCCCCGCCTGCCTCGTCCTGCTGTCTGCTGGTTCGCAGCCACCACCACAGGCCCTACTTGGCCTGCATTTACAAGCCGCATGGCCTCAGAATTGGTACTGTCTACCGTCTCAAGAATCGAAAGATAAGGTACAGCAAGAGCATCTTGCTCTAAATACGCCCTCACTAACCCCTCATGTAAGCCAGAGGGAAAGCTCTGAAGCTCAAAACTATCCCCTTTTCCCTCAAATATAAAGCCCTCAGACTTCAGACTCTCTAACACCCTATCTAGCGTGGCTAAACTCACGCCTACACCTGCTGCTAAGGCAGATTTCTTGAAGCAAGAGGCCTTTCCTTCAGCCTGGATGAATGTTTTTAAGACGGTACTGTGAGTATAGAGCATAAGGGATATGGTGCAAGATACTGTTCCAAGAAATAAAAAGCATTCAAGACTAAAGCGTGCTGAAAGGCTCCTTTTTTTCTTAAAGCAAAGACTTCAGGTAGGGAATAGCGGTGGACAGACAGGTCTTCCATTGGGTCTTGTGAAGAGCTGCCCTGATAGCAACAGTCTGAAATAAGAACATAGTAAACTCTATTATTCTGTAAAGCGGGATTAGGATAGCTAGAGCCTATGCAAACAGGGCTAGCCCCCACATAACCTGTCTCTTCTAATAGCTCTCTAGCTGCTCCACACTCAGGGCTTTCACCCGTTTCCAGGGCTCCTCCAGGGGTTTCTAACTGAAGGGCCTGGATGCCCATTCTGTACTGCTTTACCAAGATGAGTTTTAATTCTCTCGTTAAGGCAAGAACCTGCACCCAGTCAGGGCAGCGCATGATGTAAAAATCTCCTTCCCGGCCGTCTAGGGGGTATTGGCAGCGCTGCTTGTATACGGAATACACCTTACAGTCTGCATGGAAGGACTCGCTAAGAACCCTCAATGATTGGGGCAAAAGGTCATCCTTTTGCATATGGAAAGAATACTAATATCTAAGAGAATAAAAATAGTTTTTAATTTTGATGATCTGGCACCTTGACCCCTTGGCCTACTTGCAGGCGCTTTGGATCTACTCCAGGGTTGAGGGTGAGGAGCGTCTGTGTACTGATTCCATACTTTTGGGCAATTTTTGAAAAAGTGTCTCCTGGCTGTATAGAGTAGTTTTTGTAGGATCCTGAGGCAGTTGGGCTAGGCTTGCTTTGGCTAGCAGGTGCTGGTTTTGCTCCAGCTGAAACCACTTGAGATTGGAGCTGTGCCATCGTACGGCTGACATCATTGAGGGCTTTTTGCACTTGGTCACTCACGCTACGGATTTCCTCAGAGTTGTTGGAGGCAATATCGACGAGCTGTACTAGCTGCATCTCCGCCTGAGTGAGGCGTGCTTGCAAAGCGCCTACTTGGTCTAGCCCTTCGGGAGTAGTATCCCCTCCTTTTTTTCCCGATAAGCTGATAAATAAAGCCGTAGCACCCAAAATAATACCTACCAACGCAGCCGCAATGGGCACAAAGGGCGTTATAGCATAAGAAGGTGCAGGAGGATTAAAAGAGGGTTCTTCAGCGATATCATTCATGGTTTTAAGATTTTTACTTAAATTAGCCAAGAAAAAGTGCTTTGGCTAGCATAAAATATTTGAACTTATAAAAACCTCCCCCTAGACTGCAGGGTATTAGACCTCTTCAGCAGCCACGTATTTTGGGGGCTAGGCGTGAAAAATAAATGAAGAAACACACCTGTGCAAAAAGGTACAGAAGGATTACCATCTTATTTTTGACAAACCTAAAAATACAAAAGATCTCGTTTCCGAAGCCGTCTATTCCTTGCTTATCCTCTATTTTTAAAACCTCAATGACTATCTCTCTAGCGAAACCTTTCCCAAAGGCCTTCTTAATTGGCGTGCAGTATAGTCACAATAGCCCAGAAGAGTCCCAGGCCCTTCTCAATGAGCTGGATGAACTGGTCTCTAACCTGCATTTTATCGTTGTAGAAAAAGAGCTGGTTCGCCTTAGGCAGGCTAACCCCAAATACCTTTTGGGAAGCGGTAAGACCCTCGAGCTTATTGAGAAGGCAAAAGCCCTAGACTGCAATTATATCGTCTTTGATGATGAACTTTCCCCTGCGCAGCAGCGTAACTGGGAAAAAGAAAGCGGCCTAAGAGTGATAGACCGGAACGAAGTCATCCTCGAAATCTTTGCTAAAAGAGCCCAAACCCGCGAAGCAAGATTGCAAGTAGAGCTAGCCCTGCAGCAATATATGCTGCCCCGTCTTACGAGAGCGTGGACGCACCTGAGTCGTCAACGCGGCGGAGGGGGCGTCACCCAAAGAGGCGAAGGCGAAACCCAGCTAGAAATCGACCAGCGCCTCGTTCGAAACAAGATCAGCAAACTGCAGCAGGAGCTCAAAACTGTCATTCAGCAGCGCTCTACGCAGCGTAAACAAAGGATGAAGATCCCCCTACCCTGCGGAGCCATCGTAGGCTATACGAATGCGGGCAAGTCTTCTTTATTAAACTGCCTCAGCCAGTCTGATGTGTGGGTTGCAGACCAGCTCTTTGCAACGCTAGACCCGACAACTCGAAAAATAAAGCTCCCCAAGGGCCAGAGCC